>JANXLP010000032.1 GCA_025355125.1 Opitutaceae bacterium
ACCGTCCGCGAGGAGGCGGTCGGCGAGATTGGAGCCAATGAAGCCGGCAACGCCGGTGATGAAAACGTGATTGAGCGACATGAAAGGAAACGGGCGATTAGACGGCGAGCGGCGTGGCGCGGGGCTTTAGCGAGAGGCCGATGCAGAGATTACAGAACACGAACGGCACTTTGAGGGGGAAGAAGCTGCGGGCCTCGATGGTGAAATATGGGTTGAGCTCGGCGAGGATTTCGTGGGGGAGATTGATGTGCTCGCGGCCGATGAACTCTCTATACGGGACGTTGAAATGTTTTTTCCAGACGCGCTCGGCGGAGATCGCACGGGCGAAAGTGTAAGCGGGGCTGCCCTCGGTGGGGATCACGATGAGGAGTTGGCCGCGGCTCTTGTGGAGGAGGCGGTAGGATTCGCGGATCGTGGCGGGGAGATTCGGGAGATGTTCGAAGACGTGGACGGCGATGACGCGGTCAAAGTAGCCGTCGGCAAAGGGAAAGGGTTTTTGGCAATCGCCGACGACGGTCTGAACGCGGGGGAATACGCGCCGGATGTCGGCGGCCATGTTTTCGCGGTATTCGTTGGCGTAGTAATTTTTTTCCTGCTCGGGGGAGAGCTTCTCGTGGTGGATGTGTTCACCGAGGCCGGCGCCGACTTCGAGGGTGGTTTTGAAACCGGGGTGCGAGAATTTGACCGGGAAGGAGTGGTTGAATTTCTCGATCATGCCGTAGCGGTTGGGCAGGAGCTCGTGCCAGAGCTTCATGAACTCGTCGGAGCGCTGTTGTTGTTCGGGCGTGAGGACAGGGAGAACCTTGGGCCACTTGGCGGTGTGCATAAGAGAAGAGGGAAAGGGGAAAAGAGGGGCGCGGGAAGGCGAAATTGCGACGGGCGGCGCGGGGGATTACCAAGGCAGGCGCTGCTGGCGGAGGATTTCACCGCTGAAGACGCGTTGGCAACTGGACGCGCCGAGGTCGTTGCGGCCGAGGCTGACTTGGCTGGGACGGGAATCGTAGGCCCGGCGCTCGACGGTGAGCACACTGCGGCCGCCGAGCCGGAGTTCCACGCGATCTGGTAGCGGGGTGGGGGTTCCGGTGGGGCGATTTTTCCACGCAGCGTGGGTCGGCGGGGGATAGAGCGAACTAAGGGTGACGGTGAGGTCGTGGGTTTTTGCGGGGTCGATTTCGACGATGGGGCCGAAGGTGATGGGATCGCCCCAGTGGTCCAAGCCGAAGCGAACCCGGCCAGGACCGACGTGATGCACGAGGATGATGTCGGCGGCGCCAAATTTGCCGGTGCTGACGAGTGGTTCCATGAGGCCGGTGGCGTCGGTGGGAAAACGCACGGTGAGCGCGATGGGCCCCCAAGTGTCGGTGGCATCGGTGGCGATGCGGGTGGGGATGCGCTCGGTCTTCGTGAGCGTGCCGGTGAACATGCCGACGGCGCTGCTGGCCTGGATGGCGTTGAAACCGAATTCGACGGAGTCGGGGGTGGCGGGGTTGAAGGGGCGCTCGACGTCCATCACGAGTTCTTGGTCGATCCAGACGGCGAGACGGCGGCGAAGGGTGGGATCGGTGGAGGGTGCGTCGGCGGGATAGAGCGAGCCCATTTCTACGTCGATCACGTGCTCGTTGAGCGAGGCGAGGGTGACGGGGTTCGACGTGTAGTCGGGGCTACCCCAGCAGTCGTGGAGGAAGCGGACGCGACCGTCTTCGAGGACTTGTAGGGAAAGGAGGTCGCCCGAGCCGGTTTGGCCGGTCGAGACGAGTGGCAGCGGAGCGCCGCCGCGGGTGGGCGGAAGACGCAGGGTGAGGCGGACAGGGCCAGTGGGCCAAACGGCGGGAAGTGCGGGCGGCTCGGCGCCGAGGCGGAGCGAACTGAGGATTGCGCCGGTGAAGCGGGGTTGGGTGACATCGGGCGCGAGGGTGTTGGCACCGATGTGGACGCCGTCAGGGGTGGAGGGGTAAACGTTGACCGAGGCTTGGAGGACGGAGCGGCCGTCGAGGATGAGGTCGAGGCGGCGACGGATTTTATTCACCTGAGGTTCGCTCCAGGTGTCGAAGAGTGGGTGTTGGCGTGGCGGGTAGAGTGAACCGAGGTGGAGCGTGAGCGCGTGCTCGGCGGCGTAGTCGATGGGGACGGGTTCGCTGAGGGGGCCGCCGGCGCCGAGATGGAAGAAGCCGAATTGCACGTGGCGGTCGTCGAGGTAGGAGACGTAGAGGATATCGCCGTTGCCGACCAAGTTGCCGGTGGTGAGGAGGGGTTCGCGCTGGCCGGTGCGGTGGGTGGGGAAGCGAAGTTTCAACTCGATCGGGCCGTGCGTGGGGGCACCGAAATCTTCGAGGGTCGCGACGAAGCGGTTGGAGGTTTGCTCGATCACGGTGAGCAGGGGAGACGGAGCGCGGCGGGAAAAGGCAAAGCTGGCGCCGTTTAGGAGCGTCCACAGTGCGACGGCGGCGAGGAGGGTTTTAGAGAGTAAACGGGCTGGGAAGGGCCAGCTCCGCAGGGCGTGGACGCAGGCGAGGAGCAGGGCGCAGGCGAGAAGCAGGGCGGAGGGGGCGAAATCGACGAGGTAGCGATCTTCGCCGCCGAAGAAGAGGCAGAGGATGGCGAGGTTGGCGATGGCGGCGCCGAGCCAGAAGAGGCCGCCGATGATCCAAGCTGGGTCGTGACGGAGTCGCAGGCTGAACCAGCTGAGCGGAAAAAGAATCGCGGCGCCGGCGAGAGTGAGGTGGGGCAGAATCCCGAAAGGGCGGTCGGCGGCGTGGAAAAAGGGAAAGTAACGGATGAAATCGGCGGCGTGGAGGAGGTAGAGGCGGAGATTCTTGGGGTAGAACTCGAAGCCGATCAGCTTCATTGTGCTCTGGTTGACTGTGGACAGGGAGTATTGGATGCCGAATTCGGTGGGGTGGCCAAAGCGGAGGTAATTGTAGAGCGCTAGACCAATGCCGACGAGGGCGGCGGGCAAAACGGCGGCGGCGGCGAAGGGAAGAGCTGCGGAACTCCAGCGCCGCGTGGGCGGGAGGTTTTTCCAGAGGCGGAGCGCGGGGAGTAGGAGCAAAGGAAGGCCGAGCACGTAGTTGGGGCGGGCGCCGACGGCGACGCCGAGCGTGAGGCTGGCGGCGGCGAGCCAGATCAGTGCGGCGTTCGAAATTGTGGCGCGGGCGGAGCGATCCACGAGCACGCCGGCGAGCATGAGACAGAAAAATGCCGCGGCGATGGGCACGGCGTAGAAGGTGGGATTATTGCCCAGGAAATAGATGGGCGAACCGAGACCCAAGACGGCGAGACACAGAAGAATCCAGCCGACGTGAACGCTCGGAAAATTGCGCCGGTGGATGCGGAGCAACCAGAGCGTGGCGAGGAGAAAGCCGGCGAAACAAAAGGTGGCGCTCGTGGCGACTTCGGTGAGGTAGGTCCCGGTGAGCAGGTGCCACGGGACCATGAGCACGAGGGCGGGCGTGATTCCGTAGTAGAGGTAGAATTTGCCCCGGTAGAACGTCATGTCATGGGGACGATTCGTGCCTTGGGGACCGGCGTAGGGATCGGCGAGCCGGAGGAGTTTCGGATCAGGGATGAGCTTGAGATGCACCTGTCCGTCGACGAGCGCCTCAGTCAGCAGACCGTAATAACTTGGCGGTTGCGCGGTGGTGAGCGCGCCTCCGGCGCGGCGGGCGTCGGCGAAATAATTCCAGCCGATGGCGCCGAGCAGTAGCCAAATGAAAACAGACTCGTAGAGAGAGCGAGGCGGGCGGCGGGGGAGCATCGCGCGAGAGAGGAAGGCGATGGTGCGAAGCGGCAAGCGCGTCGGGCTAGAACGCGACGTAGATGAACGGCTTGCTTGGGAGGCCGATGCGGTAGAGCACGTAGTGGATCACGAAGGCGGCGAGCAGACCGGCGGCGAGCGAGCCGACGTGGGCTAGGGCGGTCGCGGCGGGTGGCGGGAGGTTGTCCCAGAATTTACGGAGGGCGGTGGGCACGACGGGTGGTTATTTGACGTAACCGAGTTTGGTGGCGAGCGCCTCGATTTTCGGAGCGACGGTCGCGGCGAGTTTTGCCCCTCCGGCGGACGTGAGATGCGTGCGATCACCGAAGTCTTCGATCGCGTAATGGTTGCCCGTATCTAGAGCCGCGTAGCCGAGTTTCTCGAAGCCGGCGATAGTGTCGTGGATCGCGACTTCGTCACGGGCCTGAAGATCGGGGCCGAGTTGACGGGTGTAGAAGGGGCTGTTGCGCGAGATGAGCATGAGGGTGCGCGGCTTGAGGGAATCAGGGAAGGCGTTGGCGGCGAAGCGGAGGAATTGTTCGCGGGCGGCGTCGGCGAGCTGCCATTCGCCGGCGGCGTTTTTCGCGTAGCCGTTGGCGCTGTAGGCGCGGGCGATGATGGTGTCGTTGGCGATTACGCTGGGGGAGAAGCGTTGGTCGAAGGGGAGCGTATCGTAGTCGGTTTCCTGATCGGCGAACTTGGCGCGGGCGCGGTAGGCCAGTTTGGGGTCGGGCTGGTAAGGCGTCGCGAACGTGAAAAATTTCGTGGCGGACCACCAGTTCCAGAAATCGCGGTAGTGGAGGGCAGCGTCGATTTGGGCGCCGAGACGGCGTTCGAAGCGGGCGGTGTGGAAGGCGGGCTCGGCGAGGTAGTCTTTGAACTGCTGGTCGCGGGGGGGCCAAGACAGGAGCAGGCCCTTGTAATAAGCGTCGAAGAAGATGAAGCGGTAGGTCTCGATGCCGATGGTGTCGGCGGCTTGGAGAGCGGCGACGTTGGCGATGTAGATCTGGCGGGGAAATTCGTCGCGGAGGGATTCGGCGACGAAGGCGCCGCCGTCGGTGGGGCTGGAGCCGCGGAAGGCGAGGTTAACGACGGCGTAGCGGTCGCCGAGGAGGTCTTGGAGGCGTTTGGTCCAGACGCGGTCGGCGGGTTGGCCGACGCCGAGGAGGATGGAGTTGCCGCCGACGATGACGAGGATCTGGTCGGGCCGGCAGCGGGCGCGGACGAAGGCGCGCATTTCGCCCATGGTGGGCTCGTATTGCGAGTCGGGCGCGATCATCGGGTGAAAGCGCACGGCGGTCGGATGGAGGTCGCGCTTGATGACGGTGCGGCCGGCGTAAGCGAGGAGGGCAAGGCCGGCGACGAAGCCGAGGAGAAGCGTCCAGGGTTTGAAGAACGGGCGCGGGGCTGCGGTGGGAGCAGAGGTCGGCGACGAAGGTTTGATGGGGGTGTCGCTCATAGGCCGAAGAGGAGGCGGGCCATTTTAAGGGCTTCGGGGACCGGATAGAAGAACACGAGCCAGCCGAGCCAGACGAAGACTTGGGTGAGGACGAAGCCGACGGTCGGCTCTTTTTTGATGAGGCCGGAGAGGGCGGGGCCGATGGCGGGGATTTTTTCGTAGGTCGCGCAGAGGGCGAGGCCGACGCCGTGGTAGAGGCCCCAGACGACGAAATTCCAGGCGGGGCCGTGCCAGAGGCCGCAGAGGCCGAAGGCGATGAGGCCGTTGGTGACGCGGCGCGCGGGGCCGTGGCGGCTGCCGCCGAGCGGGATGTAGATGTAGTCGCGAATCCACGTGCTGAGCGAGATGTGCCAGCGTTGCCAGAAGTCCTGGAGGTTGCGCGCGAGGTAGGGCCAGTTGAAATTTTCGGGAAGCGTGACGCCGAAGAGCTTGGCGACGCCGATGGCGATATCGCTGTAGCCGGAGAAATCGAG
>JANXLP010000033.1 GCA_025355125.1 Opitutaceae bacterium
TTCAAAAACAACGGCTATTTTGTGCAGGGCATGGGCAAGATTTACCACGGCAACCTCGACGACGCTCCGAGTTGGTCCGTGCCGTGGGGCACGCCGCAGGCCGACACCTACGCGCTGCCCGAGAACGTGAAGCTCAACGCCCGCCGATACGGAGTTGATCCCGACGGGGACAATGCACCCGCCGCAAAAACCAAGGGCAAAGCTCCGGCCGTCGTTAACGCGGCCCCGACCGTTCCCGATTCGATGCCGGCGGCGAAGAACATCCGCGGCCCCGCCTTCGAGGGCGCCGACGTGCCGGATAACTATTTCCAAGACGGCAAAGTTGCGGACCTCGCCGTCACCACCTTGCAGGAAATGAGCAAGAAAACCGAGCCGTTCTTTCTCGCCGTGGGCTTCGTAAAACCGCACCTGCCTTTCGTCTCACCCAAGAAATATTGGGACCTCTATGACCCGGCCAAAATCGAGCTCGCGCCCAACAAGTTTCGGCCGAAGGACGCGCCCGACTACGCGATTCAGCCCGGCGGTGAGTTGCGCAACTATTACGGCATACCCGAGGAGTCCATCCCCGACGACCTCGCGCGCCAGTTGAAACATGGCTACTATGCCTCGATCAGCTACATGGATGCCCAGGTTGGTAAAGTCCTCGACGAACTTGATCGCCTCGACCTCCGGAAAAACACCATCGTCATCCTCTGGGGCGATCACGGTTGGAAGCTCGGCGAGCACGATGCGTGGTGCAAACACAGCAACTCGGAGAACGACACCAACACCGCGCTGATGCTTTCGGTCCCCGGCATGAAAAACGCCGGTGCCGAAACGAAATCCCTCGTCGAATTTGTGGACATCTATCCCACGTTGGCGGAGCTGGCGGGGCTGCCCCTGCCGTCGCATCTCGAGGGCCTGAGTTTCAAGCCGCTGCTCGACGAACCGAACCGTGCGTGGAAATCCGCTGCGTTCAGCCAGTATCCGCGCAACGCCGGCAAGACCGGGGCCGGCAAGCTCATGGGCTACTCGATGCGCACCGAGCGCTATCGTCTCACGGTCTGGGTCAGTCGCAACGATCACACCAAAATCGACGCCATCGAGCTCTACGATCACCAGGTGGACCCGCAGGAGAATTTCAACGTGGCGAAAGTCGCTGCCAACGGCGAACTCGTTGAACAGCTCATGGCGCAGTGGCGCAAGGGCTGGCAGGGGGCCAAACCGACCCTGGCTCGCCGATGAAATTCCTGCTTCCTGGCCTTGCCCTCCTTTGTGCCTGCGTCGGCCATGCCGCCGAAATCGATGCCGTCCTCGCGGTTCGCGCGGCCGATGACGCCCGCGTGATCGCGACCGTGGGCGTGGACTTGGCCCGGCTGGCGTCGATCTACTCCGACGATCTCCGTTGGGCCCACGCCAACGGGAAATCCGACAACAAGGCGCAACACCTCGCGCAGCTCGCGGAGAAAAAGACCCTCCACGACAAACTCGACTACCAGAGCCGGGCCTTCCGCGTCGCCGGCCCGGGTATCGTGCTGGAGTCGGGGCGGATGTTAATCCACTCGTCCGGCGCCAAGGGCAAGCAGGTGAACGACGTCAATTTTCTCGCCGTATGGCGCGAGGAGTCTGGTCACTGGAGATTGCTCGATTGGCAGGCGGCGAAGAATCCCCCGATCGAGATCGCCGAGAAATAGCCGGTGTGACAACCGCCCTGCTCGGGGAGGCTCGGTGAGCGCGAATTCCGTTGTCCTGCCCATCCTGCCTTTGAACATGGCGTAGCCCCGCGCCGACTCCCGGCTTTCACCCTGATCTTTATGAAAATGGTTCTTCGCATCGCCACCATTCTGGCCGCCGCCGCCGCGCATGCCGCCGACCGGCCCAATATCGTCATCATCATGGCGGACGACGTCGGCTATTCCGACATCGGCTGCTTCGGCAGCGAAATCGCCACCCCCAACCTCGACGCGCTGGCGGCGGGCGGCGTGAGATTTACGCAGTTCTATAATGTCGGCCGCTGCTGCCCCACGCGCGCTTCGTTGCTCACCGGCCTTTACCCGCATCAGGCGGGTATCGGCCACATGATGAACGACGACGGCGTCGAAGGCTATCGGGGCAACCTTAACCGCAAGAGCGTGACGATCGCCGAGGTGTTGCGGCCGTCGGGCTATCGCACCTACGCGGCGGGCAAGTGGCATGTCACGCCGGGCTACACGCTCAAGGAATGGGAGAACAAATCGAACTGGCCGCTCCAGCGCGGCTTCGACCGCTACTACGGCACGATCCAAGGCGCCGGCAGTTTCTGGGACCCCGGTTCGCTCACCCGCGACAACACGAGCATCACCGTCGCCAACGACTCCGCCTACAAACCGGCCGACGGTTATTACTACACCGATGCCATCAGCGATCATGCCACCACGTTCATCCGGGAGCACCGCCGTGATAACGGAACACAGCCTTTTCTCCTCTACGTGCCCTACACGGCCGCGCACTGGCCGATGCACGCCCGAGAGCGCGACATCGCCAAATACAAAGGGCGCTACGACGGCGGCTACACCGCGATTCGCGCCGCGCGCTGGGCCAAGCAGAAACAGCTCGGCGTCGCCGATGCTGCTTGGGGACTTGCACCTCAGTCCGGTGATTGGGCCAAGGTGCCGAACAAGGAATTCGAAGCACGCTGCATGGAAGTTTACGCCGCGATGATGACTTCGATGGACGAAGGGATCGGCCGGATCGTCGCGGAGCTTAAAGCGACCGGCCAGCTTGAGAACACCCTGATCGTCTATCTCCAAGACAACGGCGGTTGCGCCGAGACCAACGGCCGCGATGGCCCGGCCGTGGCTCGCGCTGCGCAGCCCACGCTGCCTCCGCTTGGCCCCGACGTATTTCAACACGGCAACATGCCCAGGCAGACCCGCGACGGTTATCCCGTCCGCACGGGCTACGGGGTCATGCCCGGCCCTGCGGACACGTTCGTCGCCTACGGCCGCGCCTGGGCCAATGTGAGCAACACGCCGTTCCGCGAATACAAACATTGGGTTCACGAGGGCGGCATCTCCACGCCGTTGATCGTGAGTTGGCCCGCCGGTGTTCCCGCGGCGCGGCGTGGCCAACTGGAATCCCAGCCTGGCCACCTGATTGATCTCATGGCCACCTGCATCGATGTCTCGGGCGCCAAATATCCCAAGGATTTTGGCGGCGAAAGCATCACCCCCTACGAAGGCGTCAGTCTGCGTCCAGCCCTGGCCGGGAAAGCCCTCGCGCGTAACCAGCCCATTTTCTGGGAGCATGAGGGCAACCGTGCGGTGCGCGACGGTCGCTGGAAACTCGTGGCCAAATATCCGGGCGGCTGGGAGCTCTACGACATCACCGCCGACCGCGCCGAGCAGCACGACCTCGCGGCGCAACAACCGGACCGGGTGCGGGAAATGAGCCAGCGTTACGACGTCTGGGCTCGGCGCACCCTCGTGTTGCCGTGGCCGATCAATAAGAACGGCGCCAAGAGTTCCGGCTGAAGCTCTCCATTTTCCCTGTTCTAATTTATGGCATATTCCCTCCGCTGGTTTTTCGCTATCGTCTTACTGTCGGTGGCTGCCGCCCGTGCCGCCGACCGGCCCAATATCCTCTGGGTCGTCTCCGAAGATAACACCGCGTTCACCGTCGGTGCGTATGGCGATCCGCTTGCACGCACGCCGAATATCGACCGCATCGCCGCCGGTGGCATCGTCTTTGACCGCTGCTATTCCAGCTCGGCGGTCTGTGCGCCGACGCGGTCCAGCATCATCACGGGCCGCTACGCGAGCAGTATGGGCACGCAGCACATGCGCAGCCAGCGGCCGTTGCCCGATGGCGTGAAGTTTTTCCCCGAGTTCCTGCGCACGGCCGGTTATTTTACGACCAACAACGCCAAGACGGATTACAACACCTCGTCATCGTGGGACACCGCTTGGAATGAAAACAACAAGGCCGCGCACTGGCGTCACCGCGCGGCGGGTCAGCCGTTTTTCGCGGTCTTCAATTTCGAGCAGTCGCACGAAAGCAACCTGCACACGCGCGCCCCGCTCGTGACCGATCCGGAAAAAGTCCGCGTGCCGGCCTACCTGCCCGACACGCCGACGGTGCGCGCGGACATCGCGCAATATTACGACTGCGTCGCCCGCGCCGACGCCGCGCTCGGGAAGATCCTCGACCAGCTCTCGACCGACGGACTCGCCGAAGACACCATCGTGTTTTACTACGGTGACCACGGCGGGGCGGTCTCGCGCAGCAAACGCTTCCTCTACGAAAACGGCACGCACCCGCCGCTCATCGCCCACTTCCCGAAAAAATACCAACACCTCGCGCCGGTCGCGCCCGACTCGCGCAGCGGCGAACTGGTCAACTTCGTCGATCTCGCGCCCACCGTGCTCAGCCTCGCTGGCGTGCCGCTGCCGGTGCAGTTTCAGGGTCGCGCCTTTGCGGGCACGGCGCGCACGGCGGCACCGGAATACACGTTCTCGTTTCGCGACCGCATGGACGAACGCTACGACCTCGCGCGCGCCGCGACCGACGGGCGCTACCGCTATATCCGTAACTACTACCCGAATCAGCCGTGGGGGCAGCACCTCGCGTATCTCTGGCAGCAGGCCTCGATGAACGAATGGGCGGGACTCTTCGCCACGGGAAAACTCAACGCCGCGCAACGCGCTTTCTTCGAGCCAAAGCCCGTCGAAGAACTCTTCGACTGCGCTAACGACCCCGACAACGTCCGCAACCTCGCGGCCGATCCGGCGGTGCGTCCGCAGCTGCTGCGGCTGCGGGCGGCGTTGCGCGGTCACCTGCTCGCCGTGCGCGACACCGGGTTTATGCCGGAGCCGCTGATGATCGCGTGGTCCGCCGGGGGCTCGCCGGCGCTCGTCGCGGCGGATGAGACGCGCTACCCGCTCGCGCGGATTCTGGATCGGCTCGATGCACTTCAATTGTCCGCGCCGCCCGACGTAAAAATGATCGGCGCGGAGCTGCGCGCGCCGGAAGCCGTGGTCCGCTATTGGGCGGCGGTGGCGGCTCTGGGATCGGCGCAGGCTATCGACGTGGCGCCGCTGCTGAGCGACGTCGAGTCGGTCGTGCGGCTCGCGGCGGCGGAGGTGATTTTGCGGCGTGGGGACGATCCGCAGGCGTGGGCGGTGGTCGCGGCCGAGTTGACCAACGCAGCCCAAGCCGAGGGCCGTCTGTTTGCCGTGAACGTCGTGGCCCGCATTCTGCGGACGCCGCCGCCAGCCATCCGGGCCGTGCTCGCGAAGCTGGCGGTAGCGTCGGCGGGTGCCGGCGCGGGCGCGGAGAACTACACCGCGCGTGCAGCCGAAGCTTTGGTGTCACCCGCCCGCTAGACCTATTTCGTGAACGTCTCCTTTTCTTTCCTCCGCATCGCCGGATTTTCGCTGGCGGTCGGGCTCGCGGCAGTGGCGCAACCCGTCACGCCGCCGCCGGTGAACGTCCTCCTCATCATCGTGGACGATCTCACAACCACGCTCGGCTGCTACGGCAACCGCGAGGTGAAATCGCCCAATATCGACCGGCTCGCGGCGCGGGGCGTCCGGTTCGACCGCGCGTATTGCCAGTATCCGTTGTGCAACCCGAGCCGCGTGTCGTTTCTCAGCGGGCGGCGGCCGGAGGCGAGCGGCGTGTATTCGCTGGCGACCTCGGCACGCACGGCGCTCCCCGATGCGGTGATGCTGCCGCAGTTTTTTCGGCAACGCGGCTACTTCACTGGCGGCGCGGGAAAAATATTTCACAACGCGAAGATGAGCGACGCCGCGTCGTGGGATTTTTACGAGGATGGCGAGGGCGCGGACGCGCAGGAGCAGGCGGCCGTGAAATCGCGGCGCGGCGGCGGGAGCGACGGCCGGCCGAGCTCGGTCGTGCTCGACGGCGACGGCAGCCGCACGCGGGACGGGATCAACGTTCGCACGGTGCTGCGATTGCTCGGAGAGAAAGCGGCGGAGGGCCGGCCGTTCTTTTTGGCGGCGGGCTTTCACAAGCCACATCTGCCGTGGGCGGCGCCGAAGCGTTTTTTCGATCTTTATCCGGCGGGCAGCATCACGGTGCCGGCGGAACCGGCGATGCGCGACGTGCCGGCGATCGCGTTGCAGACGGAACTGTCGGGCTTCCCGCAGCCGGACTCGCGCGCGGAGGCGATCCGCGGCTACTACGCCTGCGTGTCGTTTACCGATGACCACGTGGGGATGTTGCTGGACGAGCTGGACCGGCGCGATCTTTGGAAGACGACGGTAGTGGTGCTGATCGGCGACAATGGGTTTCACCTCGGCGATCACGGCGGGCTCTGGGCGAAGCTGAGTGCCTTCGAGCAATCCACGCGTGTGCCGATGATCGTCGCGGGCGCGGGCGTGCCGTCGGGGCGCGTGGTGAACGCACCGGTGGAGCTGCTGGATGTTTACCCGACTCTCGCCGAGCTGAGTGGTGCGCCGGTGCCGGGCGGGTTGGAAGGCCGGTCGTTGGTCGCGGTGATGCAGGGACGCGACGCGGGGAAACCGCGTCCGGCGAGCAGCCTAGTGTATCACTATGACGCGTCGCGCGGAGCCGATGTTTTGAGCCGCACGGTCATCGCGGAAAATTGGCGCTACACCGAGTGGGACGAAGGCCGCGCCGGACGGGAATTTTACCGGCGAACAGATGATGCCGGTGAGGATCAGAACCGAATTTCGGATCCACAATTCGCGGACGCCGTGCGCGAAGGTGAGGCGATCTTGCGCGCCGCGCCATCGCTGCGCCCCGGGCCGGTGGAGCGACCGCGCGCGCTGTTGCCGAAGTAGCGCAAAGCCGGAGCGGGCGACGAATTCGAGATTGCCGATGGCGTCAGACGCCGGAGAAGCAGGAGAAGCCGCCGTCCACGGCGAGCACGGTTCCCGTGACAAACGCGGAGGCATCGCTGAGTAGAAAGTGAAGTGCGCCGTGGAGTTCGGCGGCGGCGCCGAAGCGGCGGAAGGGGGTTTGGTTGAGCACGGCTTGGCCGCGGGCGGTGGGCGTGCCGTCTGGATTGAGGAGGAGGCGGCGGTTTTGGTCGGCGATGAAGAAACCGGGAGCGATGGCGTTCACGCGCAGGCCGTCGCCGTATTTCGTGGCGAACTCGACGGCGAGCCAACGGGTGAAATTGTCCACGGCGGCCTTGGCGTTGGAGTAGCCGACGACGCGGGTGATCGCGCGCTCGGCGGCCATGGAGGAGAAATTGATGATGTTGCCGCGCTTCTGGGTGGCGAAGGTCTGCGCGAAGACCTGCGAGGGGAGGACGGTGCCCTCGAGATTGAGCGCGAGGACCTGGCGGTAGGCGGCGAGGTCGAGATCGAAGAAGGTTTTGTCGGGCGGGATGACGGCGCCGGGCTGGTTGCCGCCGGCGGCGTTGATGAGCGCGTCGATGTGGCCGAAGCGGGCGACGATGTCGGCGCGCACCGTTTCGAGACCGGCGCGGTCGAGGACATCGACGGAGTAGGTGGCGACTTCGCCGGGGAGGCCGGCGCAATCGGCGCGGGCGAGGTCGAGCTTGGCCTGATCGCGGCCGAGGAAAGCGACCCGGGCGCCTTGGGCGACGAGGTAGCGCGCGGCCGAGCCGGCGAGGACGCCGGTAGCGCCGGTGACAAGAATCACGCGACCGGTGAGATCGAAGAGGGGCGAGGGAATGAGGGGAGTGGAGGACATGGGAGGAGAGGCGAAGATGAGGGGCGAGGGGCGAAGGAAAAAGGAACGGTGGGTGACGGGCTTAACCGGCTGCGAGCACTTTCGCCTGCCGCTCGATGCCGGCGAATATCGCGTCGCCGACGTAAGCGGGGAATTTTCTGGGCAGTTGTTTGCCGACCGAAGAAAGCGCGGTGGGCACAAGCGCAAGGACTTCGTGGATGAGGGCGTCAGCGTCGCCGAGGCCGGCTTTTTTGGCGATGGCTGACCAGTGGCGCGGGCGGATTTCTTTGAGTTTCCAATGCGCGTTGGTGGCGCGCACAGCCATGGCGAGGGAGGCTTTCTGCCACGGCACTTGATTCGGTCGCGGGCCGATTACGGGCCAGACCGAGAGCACGTCATAGAGCGGCGTCATGCGATAAGCTCCGCCGGTTTCGTGAAACAGGGAGAAATTTTTCGCGTGCCCATCGGTCGCGGCGAGCAGCCAGAACATAAGTTGGGCTTTGACGAAGTCGCGGCGGTTGCGCGCGGCCTCTGCGCTGAAGGCCAGCACGTGGAGAATATCGTCCATACCGGGGCCGCCCTGATTTTCGTATTTTTTCCAGCCGGCGACACCGAGGGCCTGGCAGAAATCTTCCTGCGGACGGCGCGCGATCCACTTGGTGCCCTGCCAAACGCGATCAAAGCGTTCCACGACGAGCACCTGGTGTTTTCCGAAGCGGGCGATTTCGGCTGTGGCGGTCTCCAGTCCGAAAGCACTCAGTAATTTCAGGCACAACCACTCGTTCTCGACTGAGTCGCCCATGTCCACCTGCAGGTTGCCGACCACGCCAAGCGGCAGCTTGAGGATATGCGTGGTGGGCGTGGCACCGAGCGGCCGGCACCACCGGTCTTTGTAGCGGAGCAGGGCGGTTTTCTCCTGCGCCCCGGCAATCGAGATCCGAAATTCTTCGTCATCGGGCTGACCCGGACCACGCCCCTCGGCCAAGGCCGCGCCGATCACCTGTTCGACGCCGGCGTCGTCGAGCGGCTCCGCCCGCACTTTTTCCACGTCGGTGGGTTCTTCGCCATCCGGCAGTAACTGAACCGCGCCGACGCAGTCGCGACCGATGGCAGTGAGCAAGTCGAAAGCCTCGCGTGATTCGGTGCCGAAGCGACTTTGCAGGCGTCTGCGGATGGTTTCGCTGTCGGGTAGCAGATTGTCGAAATAGCTTTCCACGACTGCGCCACGGTGCAGAGAATTGCCGGGCTGAAAGTCGAGCGAGAGCGACAAGCGTCGCCGGTCTTCGGCTGCGACCCATCGAGGATCGTATTGGAAACTCGGGGTGCCGCGCGTATGGGTCCAGACGCCCACGCGCCGGCCGTTCATCCAGACATGCAAGGAAGCGGCCATGGCCTACCAAGTGGACTGCGGCTTTTTGGCGTCGATCTTGTCGTCAGAGATGACCAGCCGTCCGCCCAATAGGGCGACCAGCTTGGCCACTTGGGCGACGCTGGTGCGGCCGGGGGCGGCCTCGATGCGGGCGATGCGCTTTTGGTTTACGCCCATCAGCTCGCCGAGCTGGGCTTGGCTCAGGCCCTTGGCCGAGCGCAGGGCTTTCAGCACCGCGCCGGCCTGGGCGGGAGTGTCGATGGGGTAATTCATGGCTGATGGATTACTATCTTAATGTAGTAATGTCAATTTACTATCTAATGATAGTAAACGGGATTTACTATCCGTGGGGGGTGCGGTGATGGGAGGAGGTTAGCCTTTGCCGGTGAGCGACGGGTTGATTGCGGTGACGGCGATGGAGCATCGGCTGACGGTGGTGACGCGGAATGTGGCGGACTTTGCGCGGTCGGGGGGGTGGCTACGCTCAATCCGTTTTCTTGAGGGGTGGAGCCGGCGGGGAATGTCTCGAATCGCCTGCAAGCAGGCTCCTACGACGGACGGGATGGGGGAAGGGCGTCGGCGAGCGACGCCCCTACACCGAGAAAAGAAAAGGCCGCCCGGGTGAGGGGCGGCCTTGGATGGGAGGAAGCGCGTTGGGGTCAACGCGCTCAGCTCGGGCGGAGGAGGGCGGGTCGGAGACCTCGCCCTACTTTGATCAGCGGTATTCTTCGCCGCTGGTGGCGTTGATGACTTTGAAGTGCTCGAGGTGGTAGCCGGGGTCGGCGCGGAAGGCCAGTTTCACGCCGTAGAGTTTCTCGACGCGCACGAGCAGGTCGGCGTCTTCGCTGCGGAGACGTTCGAGGATGCTCGGGTGGACGAGGACGCGGAGGGAATACTCCTTGCCGTCGTTGCGCAGTTGGAGGCGGCGGGCGATGGAGGAGAGGCGGCGCTGGAGTTCGACGGACATCGTCGTAGCGCTCTTCACGATACCGCGACCGCGGCAATACGGGCAGTCGGTGTAGAGATTGGCCGAGAGCGACTCTTGCTGGCGCTGGCGGGTCATCTGCATGATGCCGAGTTGCGAGATCGGGAGGATGTGGTTCTTGGCCTTATCCGTGGACATCAGCTCGACCATCTTCTCGTAAACGGCGTTACGGTGGCGCCGTTCCTTCATGTCGATGAAGTCCATGATGATCAGACCACCGAGATTCCGGAGGCGGATCTGGCGGGCGATCTCGGCGGCGGCCTCAAGGTTCACGGCGTAGATGACGTTTTTCTCGTCACCGCCGCGGTTCTTGTGGGAGCCGGTGTTCACGTCCACGGCGATGAGGGCCTCGGTCTCGTCGATGATGATTTCGCCGCCCGACGGCAGCGGGACCTTGCGCTGGCCGGTCTGCTCGATCTGGCGCTCGATGTTGAAGCGCTCGAAGATCGGGATGCTGTCCTTGTAGAGCGCGATCTTGCTGGCGGAGCGCTTCGAGATTTGGGCGACGAGCTTCTGGGTGCGCTCGTGGTCGTCTTTGCTGTCGATGAGGACGCGGTCCACTTCCTCGGTGAGGAAGTCGCGGACGGTGCGCTCGATGAGGTCCGGCTCCTGGAAGACGCACGAGGCGAGGCCCTGGGTCTTGATCTTCTCCTGAATGTTCTTCCACTCCTCGAGCAGCATCGCGACGTCCCGGATGAAGTAGCGCTTGAGCTTGCCTTCACCGGCGGTGCGCACGATCACGCCCATGCCCTCGGGCAGGGTCAGCTCGCGGACGATCTTCTTGAGGCGCTGGCGTTCCTCGTGGTTGTCGATCTTGCGGGAGATGCCGGACTGGTCCGAATTCGGCAGGAGCACGAGGTAGCGGCCGGGCAGCG
>JANXLP010000066.1 GCA_025355125.1 Opitutaceae bacterium
GAGTAGGAGCAGGGTGGGGCGGATTTTCACGGGCGGTGGGGTTGAGGGCCAAGTGGTTCTCAAAGAGCGGAATCGCCAGAGGAAGATTTGGCGGTGCTTGCGGGAAGCGGCACGGGAAAACGGGCGGTGGTGTTCGGAGATTTCGCTCGCGCAGCGACGGGAGGTCGGCGTGATGGCGATGAGTTTATCACCCTGATTCTCAAACCCCACGAACATGAATATACCCCTGCGTCTCTGCCTCGCGTTGTGTCTAAGTGCCGTCGCGATCGCGGCCGCTGAAACCGTGGTCCCGTCGAAGCGCAGCGCCGGCGAGTATCCGCCAGGTCCTGATTCTTTGCCGCAGGCGGGGGTGCCTGCGGGAAAACTTGAGGGACCGTTTGTATTTCGCAGCGCGATCCTCGCGGGGACAGTGCGGCAGTATTGGGTGTTTGTGCCGGCGCAATACACGGCGGAAAAGCCGGCGGCGGTGCTGGTGTTTCAAGACGGGCAGCGCGCGACGAATCCGAAGGGTCAACTGCGCGTGCCGCAGGTGTTGGCGAACCTCATTCATAAAAAGGAGATTCCGGTGACCATCGGGATTTTCATCACGCCGGGAAACCGCAGCGCGGATTATCCGACGGATCTGGCGATGAAGAACCCGAACAACCGCGCGCAGGAATACGACGCGCTGGGCGACGCCTACACGCGGTTTCTCGTCGAGGAGATGCTGCCCGAGGTCGCGAAAAACTACCGGTTGAGCGACGATCCGGCGTTGCGGGCCATCGGCGGCACGAGCAGCGGGGCGATCTGCGCGTTTACGGTGGCGTGGCAGCGGCCGGACCAATTTCGCAATGTGATCAGCATGATCGGCAGCTACACCTCGATCGGCTACCGGCCGGCGCGCGACGGGCAGCCGGCGGTGTCGGGCGGGGAAATATATCCGACGCTCATCCGAAAAAATCCGATCAAGCCGCTCCGCGTTTTTCTACAGGACGGCGCGGGTGATCTGAGTAACGAGCACGGCAACTGGTTTCTCGCGAACCAGCAGATGCTCTCGGCGCTGCTGTATTCGAACGAGGCGGCGGACAAGCGGAAGGACGCGGGCGCGCGCTATGACGTGAACCACGTGTGGGGCGACGGCGCGCATTCGGACGCGCACGGCGGGGCGATCCTGCCGGAGATTTTGCGGTGGATCTGGCGGGATGCGGCGAAGTGAGACCAACCGCCTATTGACCCGGACGTTTGCCCGAAACCGTAGCGGCGAGAGGGAGCGAGTGGACGAACCACCAATCGCTCATGCTCGCGACTACGACCAAGGGCTATGACAAAGGGCGAACCGGGCGTCGGCGAGCGACGCCCCTACACGGAGTTCGGAGGGCGGGTCGGAGACGCCGCCCTACTTTCAAGCGGAGTAGGGATGTTTGTAAGGCGCGCGGTAGGCGCGCTGGAGGAGTTTGGCGGCTTCGGGAGAATTGGTGATCTGCTCGGTCTTCGCGTCCCATTCGAGGCGGGCGCCGGTCTCGTAGGCGATCATCGCGAGTTTCACGACGGTGGTGGAGAGATGGGCTTCGGCGATGGTGGCGCTGACGGGTTTGCGCTGGCGGACGGCATCGAGGAACTCCGCCATGTGGAGCGGGACGAGGTCGGCCTTGGTCTCGGTGACCTGGCGCTCGGCGCCTTTGCCGGCGGGGAGGACGATCCATTTGTTGTCGGTGGCGAAGACCGTGCCCTTTTCGCCGTAGAAAAAGACGCCGTTGTTGAACTCGGGGGTGAGTTCGGTGGAGCCCCAGAGGCGGTGGCGCCAAGTGACGGGGCAACGGGCGAACTCGAATTGCGCGGTGAGCGTGTCGGGCGTCGTGATCTTGCCGGCGAGTTGATAAAGGCCGCCGGTGGCGGTGACGGCGCGGGGCGCGGTCTCGCCGAGGACGAAGCGGGTGGCGTCGATGAGATGGATGCCCCAATCGTAGAGGTGGCCCTGGCCGACGGTCTTTTCGAGGCGCCAGTTCTTGTGGCCGACCTGCGGGCTGTAGGGGATGAGCGGGCCGGGGCCGCACCACATGTCCCAGTCGAGGGACGGCGGCGGGGTAGTGGCGACGGGACTGACGGTGCCGGCCGTAAAGTTGATCTGGGCATCGACATTGACGATACGGCCGAGGTTGCCGGAGGCGATGAAGTCGCGCACGGCGCGGAAGGCGGGGCTCTGGCGGCGCACGAAGCCGATCTGGACGATGCTGCGGCTTTTCGCGGCGGCAGCGACCATGGCGCGGCCCTCGCGGATATCGTAGCCGAGGGGTTTTTCGCAAAACACGTCGAGCCCGCGGCCGACGGCGGAGATGAAAGGGAGCGCGTGCCAGTGCGGCGGCGTGGCGATGATGACGGCTTCGAGGCCGGGCACGGCGAGGAGGTCGGCGTAGAGTTTGAACGTGAGCGGCCGCGAGCCCTGGAGTTTTTCGATTTCGGCGGCGGTGGTGGCGAGGTTGTCGCTGTCGATGTCGCAGAGCGCGATGACCTGGGCGCCGCCGGCTTTATAGGCGGCCTTCACGTTGACCATGCCCCACCAGCCGCAGCCGATGAGGCCGAGTTTTACGGGGCGCGGCGCGGCGGTGGCGGGTCCGGTCGTGGGAGTGGGCGCGGGGGCCGTGGGGGCCTCGGCGGCGCGGGTGCGGAGGGTGGAGAGGGCGGCGGCGCTGAACGCAGCGGCGCCGAGGAACTGGCGGCGGTTGAGGGGTTTCACGCGGCGAGATTCGGCGTGGGGGCGCGGCGCGGAAAGGATAAAAATGG
Organism: Opitutaceae bacterium; assembly: GCA_025355125.1. Classification (GTDB taxonomy): domain Bacteria; phylum Verrucomicrobiota; class Verrucomicrobiia; order Opitutales; family Opitutaceae; genus Tous-C4FEB. Next base: position 2,761 of record JANXLP010000066.1, read on the forward strand.
GGGCCGGAATTTCCGTTTGCGCCACCGGGGGCGCCGTGGCTTGGTGTTCGTTCCATGAGTGACACACCTCCCGTTGATATCTCCAACGACCAACATGCCGTGCGACGCAACAAGCTCGCCGAGATGCGGGCCGGGGGCTTTGACCCGTTCCGCGCGAACGTGGCGCAGACGCATTTCTCGCAAGACGCGATCAAGCTCCACGTGGCTGGGCAGGATAACGTGGTGAGCGTCGCGGTGGCCGGCCGGCTCGTGACGATCCGCGACATGGGCAAGAGCCAGTTCGTGAAGATCCTCGACCAGCAGGGGCAGATCCAACTTTACGTGAAGAAGGACGTGATCGGCGACGAGGCCTACGCGGCGTTCAAGAAGCTCGACCTCGGCGACATCCTCGGCGCGAAGGGCACGCTTTTCGTGACCAAGACGGGTGAGATCACGGTGCGCGTGGAGAGCTGCACGCTCGTCGCGAAGGCGCTGCGGCCGCTGCCCGAGAAGTGGCACGGGCTGAGCGACGCGGAGCAGGTTTATCGTCAGCGCTATCTCGATCTCATCGTGAACGCGGAGTCGCGCGCGCGGCTGATGCTGCGCTCGAAGATCGTGTCGCGCATCCGTCGGTTTCTCGAAGACCAGCAGTTCATCGAAGTCGAGACGCCGGTGCTGCAAAGCATCGCGGGCGGCGCGGCGGCGCGGCCGTTTCAGACGCATCACAACGCGCTCGGCGTGGATTTCGTGCTGCGCATCTCGCTCGAACTTTATCTCAAGCGCATGCTCGTGGGCGGCTTTGACCGTGTGTTCGAGATCGGGCGCAATTTCCGCAATGAAGGCGTGTCGCGCCGCCACAACCCCGAGTTCACGATGCTCGAGGTTTATCAGGCCTACAGCGATCACCGCGGGATGATGACGCTCATCAAGGACATGCTCACGACGCTGATCCGCGACGTGGTGAAGCCGGCCGACGGCTCGCTCAAGATCAAGCACGCAGCGAGCGGGCAGGACATCGACTTCGGCGGCGAGTGGCGCGAGGTGAATTACAAGGACCTCATTCGCGAAGCGACGGGCGACGCGGAGTGGTTTGCGCGCAGCAAGCCGGAGAAGGTGGCCGGTGCGGAAAAGCTCGGCCTCCACGTGAATCCCGCGTGGGAGGAGTTCGAGATCACCAATGAGATTTTCTCGAAGAAGATCGAGCCGACGCTGATCCAGCCGACGTTCGTCATGCAGCTGCCCAAGGAGCTGTGTCCGTTGGCGAAGATCAGTCTCGATGACCCGACCGTGCTCGACGTCTTCGAGCTCACCATCGGCGGCATGGAAGTCGCGCCCGCGTATTCTGAGCAGAATGATCCCGACGTGCAGCGCGCGATGTTCGAAGCGCAGGCCGGCGAGGAGAAGCAGAACCTCGACAACGATTTCTTGCTGGCGCTTGAGCACGGCATGCCGCCCGCGGGTGGCATGGGTGTCGGTATTGACCGGTTGTGCATTCTGCTCACGGGAGCGGAGAGCATTCGCGACGTGATTTTGTTTCCGCAGCTACGGCCGGGAACGTCATGATGAATTGCGGATTGCGGAATGCGGTTTGGCCTGACCGAAGGTTCCGGAGATTCCCCAATCCGCACTCCGCAATCGCCAATCTGAAATCGCCGATGCCCTGGTATCTTTACCTTGCCCTGAAACAGCTCTTCCCGACGGGGAGGAAATTTCCGTTTTTCACGGCGATCTCGGTGCTGGGCGTTTCGCTCGGCGTGGCGCTGTTGGTGATTTCGACGAGCGTGATGGGTGGATTTGGCTACGAGATCAAACGGATGATCGTCGATACGCAGGGGGAGGTGCAGGTGCGCGGGCAGGGATTTATCGAGGACTCGGCGGGTTTGCAGGCGCGGCTCGCGACGGTGCCGGGAGTCGTGGCGACGACGCCCTTTGCCGAGGGTATCGTGTTGTTGGAGCACGAGCGGAAGCCGGCCTATCCCGCGATGCAGGGCATCGACGTCAACCGCGTCCGCAAGGTCGTGCCGTTGGAGCGTTTCATCCGAGCGGGGTCGCTCGACGATCTTGATGACGACTCGATTATTTTGAGTTCGAAGCTGGCGCTCTCCATCGGTGCTCGGCTCGGCAGCAAGGTGGAGATCACTTCGCCGTTGCTACTGGAGAAATTGAAAAACGACGAAATTTTTCTACCACGCGAACTGCGGGTCGTCGGGATTTTTCAGGTCGGCCACGCGCAACTCGACAACTCGGTGGTGCTTGTGACGCTGCGGCTCATGCAGGAGCTCTACGGGCTCGGCACGGCGATCCATGGCGTGAATGTGAAGATCGCCCCTGACCTCGACGCCGATGTGGCGGCCGCGCGGATCAATGCAGTGTTGCCCCCGGAATCGCGCTCCACGGCGCGCTCGTGGATGGAGGCCAACCAGGATTTTCTTTTCATCCTGCAACTCGAGAAGAACATGATCTTTTTCCTGCTGCTCTTCATCATCATTGTGGCGGCGTTTTCGGTGACGAGTTCGCTGCTGATTTCCGTGGTGCGGAAGACGCGCGAGATCGGGCTCCTCGGTGCGCTTGGCGGGCAGCCGCGGCAAGTGGCGGCGTGTTTTTGCTTTCAAGGGCTGTTGATCGGAACGGTGGGCACGCTCGCCGGACTCGTGGGCGGTCTCGTCGTCCTGCATTTTCGGAATGCGCTCGTGGAGGGCTTCACGCGGCTCACGGCGAGCGAGGAAGTGCTCACGCGTTTCTATCAATTCAGTCAGTTGCCGGCACACACTTCTAAGGGCGATGTGGTGCTGATCGTCGTCTGCTCGGTCGTGATCTCGACGCTGGCCGGCGTGCTGCCGGCATGGCGCGCGGCGCGGCTCAAACCGGTGGAGGCCCTGCGCAATGAGTGACGCGATCCTGACCGCGCGCGGCCTGCACAAGGCGTTTCTCAGTGGAGACCGTCGGCTGGAGGTGCTCAACGGCGTCGATCTCCACGTGGCGAAGGGCGAGAGCGTGAGCATCCGCGGCGAATCAGGCTCGGGGAAATCCACGTTGCTGCAACTCCTCGCCGGGCTTGATGCGCCCGACGCGGGCACGCTCGCGTGGGCGGGTTCGGCGGATACCGGGACGAAGCGGCGGGCGACGTTTCTCGGGATCGTGTTTCAATCGTTTTATCTCATCCCGGAATTGAACGCACGGGAGAACGTGCTGATGGCGCGGCGCATCCTCGGCCGGATCGACGCGGCGGCGCGGGCGCGGGCGGATGAGCTGCTGGCGAAGGTCGGGCTCACCGAGCGTGCGACGCATTTGCCGTCGCAACTTTCCGGCGGAGAGCGTCAGCGCGTGGCGGTGGCGCGGGCGCTGATGAATTCGCCGCAGTTGCTGCTCGCCGACGAGCCCACGGGCAATCTCGACGAGCGCACGGGTGAAGCGGTGATCGAGCTGTTGCTCAGCCTGTGCGCCGAGACGCAGACGGCGCTCGTGCTGGTCACGCACAACGCCGCGCACGCGCAAAAAACGCATCGCCAACTCTTTTTGCGCGGCGGAAGCTTTGCCCATGGCTAAACCCAAAATCCGCTGCGGCGTCGCTGGAGTCGGCTCGCTCGGCCAGCACCACGCGCGTATTTATTCCACGCTCCCCGGGGCCGAACTCGCCGGTATTTACGAGCCGAATGACGCCCGCGCTGCGGAGATTTGCGCGAAGTTCAACTGTCGGCGTTTCGCCACCATCGCGGAGCTGGGCGACGAGTGTGATGCGGTTTCCGTGGTCGTGCCGACGGACCGCCACGCCGAAGTCGCGCTGCCGCTGCTCGCGAAGAAAACGCATCTGCTGATCGAGAAGCCGATCTGCGCCTCGCTGGAGGAAGCCGAGCAGGTGCTCGCGGCGGCGCGCGAGAACGGGTGCATCGTGCAGGTGGGTCACATCGAGCATTTCAACCCGGTGATGGCGTTTTTGGAGAAGCAGGTGGACCACCCGCAATACATCACGGCCGAGCGGCTCGCGCCCTACCAGCCGCGCGGCACCGAGGTGGGCGTGGTGCTCGACCTGATGATTCACGACATCGGCATCATGCTGGCGCTCGTGAAATCGCCTATCGCGAAAATCGACAGCGTCGGGGTGAACGTGCTCTCAAAAACCGAAGACATCGCCAACGCGCGTATTCAATTTGAAAACGGCTGTGTGGCGAATCTCAGCGCGAGCCGCATGAGCCTCAAGAAGGCGCGCGAGATCCGGGTGTTTCAGGACAACGCCTACCTCTCGCTGAATTTCATGGAGCAGAAGGGGCACCTCGTGAAGAAGAGCGACATCATCGCCTACGGGTTGAAGATGAAGATCGGCCTCGTGAAGGCGGGCGACGTGAGCTCGATCCCGGTGAAGGAAATTCCCATCGAGAAGGGCGAGCCGCTTGCGTTGGAGCTGGCGTCGTTTGTGGAGAGTGTGACCAAGGCGCAGCAGCCGAAGGTGGGCGCGGCGTTGGGGAAGTCGGCGCTCGAGGTGGCGATCACGATCACGGAGCAGATTCGGGCGCAGAAGCGTTGAGGTGGTCGTCCCGCGCAGAAGGAGATGAGCACGTCGCCCGCCGCCTTTCGATTGCCCGCACCGACCGGCGGCAGGGTCGATGTGTTGATCGTCGCCGGCGAGCATTCGGGCGACGAGCACGCGGCGCGACTCGTGAGGGAACTGCGCGCGCAGGAGGGACCGGAGCTGAAGGTGGCGGCGCTGGGAGGGCCGGAGCTGGCGGCGGCGGGTGCGCAGGTGCTGTATGACCTGACGGCGTCGTCGGTGGTCGGGCTCGTGGAGGTGTTGAAAAATTATCCGTTCTTCAAAGCGCTGTTTGCGGAGACGCTGCGGTGGATCGCGGAATACCGGCCGCGCGCGGTGCTGTTTGTGGACTATCCGGGGCTGAACCTGCGCCTTGCGGCGGCGATGCGGGAGCGGGGGTTGTCGGCCAAAGGGGGCGGTAAGATCAAGACGCTCTATTACATCTCGCCGCAGATTTGGGCGTGGAAGGCGAAGCGGCGTTTCGCGATGGCGCGCGATCTCGATGCGCTGGCGGTGATTTTTCCGTTTGAGGTCGGATGCTACGCCGACACTTCCCTGCCGGTGGAGTTCGTGGGTCATCCGTTCCTGGCGCCCGACTATGTGGCGCCGGTGAGCTACGATCCCGAGGGGCCGGTCCTGCTGTTGCCGGGCAGCCGGAAGCAAGCGGTGGGGCGGATATTTCCCGTGTTGCTGGCGGGCTATGCTGAATTTTTGCACAAACGTGCCGATAAAAGAGCCATCGTGTTATACCCGAGCGACGACATTCTGGCGGTGTTGCGCTCGGCCCAGCCGCCGGCATCGGTGCGACTCGCCCCGACGGGCACGCCGGTCGCGGCTTCGGCGGTGCTTACCTCGAGCGGCACGATGTCGATGCACTGTGCGCTTGCGGGCATCCCCGGCGCGATCGCCTACCGGGCGAATTTCATCACCTACCTGCTCGGGCGGATGCTGGTGAAAATAGAATATCTCGGCATCGCGAACCTGCTGCTCAATGCGCCGATGTATCCTGAGTTTATCCAGGGGGCGGCGACGCCGCGGGCGCTGGCGGAGCAGATCGAGGCGGGGCTGAACGACCCGGCGCGGCGGGCGCAGACGGCGGCGC
>JANXLP010000076.1 GCA_025355125.1 Opitutaceae bacterium
GGGGAGGAGGGCGTGGATGGCTTCGCCGCCCTCGGCGCGATCGGCCTCGGCGACGACGGTGAGGTAGCGCGGGTCGAGCGCGAGGTCGTGGGCCTGGAGCGCGTGGCGGAGGGCGGCGAGGCGGGCGTCGTGGCGCCCGAGGGTGGCGTTGCCGCCGAGCCAGCCGATGCGGCGGTGGCCGAGGGCGTGGAGGTGGCGGACGACCTCGACGAGGGCCTGGGGTTCGTTGCCGAGGACGGAGTGGCAGAGACCGTGGTAACGCGCGGAGATGGCGACGACGCGGCGGGTGAGGCGGGCGAGCTCGGCCATGAACGGCTGGGCGACCTCGCCGAGCACGGCGACGCCGCCGATGTGGTGGCTGGGGTGGAAGATTTTTTCGAGTTTTTCCGAAGTGAGTTCATCCTCAGCGCCGAGGAAGACGGCGCGGTAGCCGCGGGCTTCGAGAGCGTGGTGGAGGCCGTGTTGGACGTGGCCGAAGTAGGTGCTGGGAATGTAGAGCCGCAGGGGCGCGCGCAGGATGAAGCCTATCTGTTTTACGCGGGCGGAGTCGGGGGTGGAATCGACCCGCATGCCTTTCGGCAAATAACCGACGCTGACGGCATGATCCCAGATGCGTTTGTAGGTATCGGGATTGATGCCGGTGCTACGGCCGTTGAGGGCGAGGGAGACGAGGGCTTGGGAGATCCCGAGCTGTTTCGCGAGCTGGGTTTGCGAGATCTTCTTGGGGCGGGGCATGCCCGGGAGTCATTAATAATTACGATACTGGGGCAATAAATTATTAGACGGAAGGCGTGGTGTGGGTGAAACGGACTGAGGGTGGTAGTGGGCGGCGTTTGCCCTTGCCGGAGAGTCGGCGTAACGGTTTATTATCACCTGTGTCTCTGAAGTATCTGACCAAATTGGAAATTGAAGCCGCGCTTAACCGGATTTCTGAGCTGGCGGCGGCCGAGGGTGTGCGGTTGGAGATGACGCTCTACGGCGGGGCCGTGATGCTGCTGGCCTACGATGCGCGCGATGTGACCAAGGATGTGGACGCCATCATTCATCCGCCCGAAGTGGGGCGACGGCTGGTGGCCAAGGTGGCGGTGGAACGTGGTCTTTCTGAGGACTGGTTAAACGACAACGTCCGGCTCTTTGTCAGCGCGAAGGAGGCTAAGAACGAAATGCCATTGGCGAATGTTTCGCGGGCGGGACTGCACATCACGCGCCCGACGGCCAAATACCTGCTCGCGATGAAAGTCATGGCCAGCCGTAAGCCGCTGCCGGGATACGCGGGCGACTATGGCGACATCGAGACCCTACTGCGCGTCACGAAGATCAAGTCGGTGGAGGCCGTGGAGAAGGTGGTAGATGCTTTTTTCCCCGATACGGTGCTGCCCGATACCACGCAACTGGCGCTCACCGAAATACTGGAGACGATCCGTCATGGAAAAAAGTAAACGCCCGCGGCTCAGTCGTCCGCAGTCGGCGCGGGCGGTGGCTCGGCGCGCCGCTACGCTCGAGGAATTTGGCCTGAACTTGCGGGATTGGTTTCATGAACTCCGGCGTATTTCCACGCGGGCCCAGTTGCTGGCGGCGGTGAAAGTTCGCCCGGAACGGCTGACCGGACGGTTTCCGCAGGGCGAGGTGGCCGATGCCTTTTTGGCGGCGCAGGTGGAGTTCTTTTGCCGCCGCGCGCAGGTGATTCCTCCGCGCTGGACGCGTGACCCGGTCTATGTGCTGGATGAACCGTGGTTCTCGACGCCCGGCGCCCGCCTTCGTGCGCATCTGCTCTTGGATACGCCGACCGAATTCAGAAATCGGAATGTGTTCACGACGTCTGAACTCGAACTGAAGATCCGCCCCGGCCGGCCGCAAGTCAGCCTGGCGGTGAAGCGGGAGAAGGCGCGGCTACGGCAAACGCGATTTCGGGAGAGGCAGGCGGCGGTGGGGTGAATTTATCGTGGGTGGCGCGGATGAGTCGCGCCCCAAACCCCAACCCCGTTTCCAGACCTTTTTGAGGGCCCTTCCGATCTGGGGCACCGGGGTTCTTTCAAGCCTCGGTCCGGGCAAAATCCATCGTCCAGTTTGTTTCCCAAGTGAGGTCGCCATCGGGCGAAAAAGCTTGTTCCCAACGGGGCAGGGCCGAGGTAGTGCGCAACCAAAGGAAACGCACGCGGATCGGCAGGCCGTCGAGTGTGTCGTCGGCGTAGAAGGTGCCGATGCCGTCCGTAAATCCTCCGACCACCGGGATATCGAGCTGACCGGGCCGGCGTCCATCCAGCCACCAGATCGACCACTGGCGCAGCACTGCGTCGTAAGCGCG
>JANXLP010000093.1 GCA_025355125.1 Opitutaceae bacterium
AAGGCCTTTCAGAGGCAGTTGCTAAAAGGCGAGCAAACGACCAACTGCCCCTATTTGCTGAAAAACAACCGGTTGCTGATTCGTTCTTCGTTGCGACTGCTGCCGGCTCGGACATCTACCCACTGAAAACAGCGAGGAACCGGAATTGTTAACTCAGGACGTTGGGAGAGAACACGCTTAAGCCGATCGAGATTGGCATACCAAGCGTTGATCTGAGCTTCGAGGGCGGCGTCGCCGGAGGTGAGACGTGAGTTGGACGCGGCGAGGCGGGCGTCGATTTGGGCTTCGACGGATTTGAGGCGGGCGGTGAGCGCGGCGTGTTGGGTGCGGGTGGTGCGGAGTTGGGCGGCGAGGTCGGTTTCGCGGCGGGTGAGGGCGGCGAGGTCGGAGTTTTGGCGGGCGTAGATCGTGGCTTCGTAGAGGCCGGCGCCGAGGCCGAGGGTGAGGACGGTGGCGGCGAGGGATTTTTGGAGCGTGGTCATGGCGAGGGTTTGTGCGCCGGCGAGGGCGGCGGCGGGGAGGGTGGCGATGACGGAAGTTGCGATCGTGCCGGCGAGCGCGGCGGGGGCGGTGAGGATTGCGTGGGCGGAGAGATCGGTGGCGAGGCCGGCGGCGGTGAGGGTGAGGCCGCGGCGGGTGAGGAGCGTGCGGAGTTGGTCGAGGGCGCGGCTCACGCGTTTTTGCGCGGCGTCTTCGTTGGTGCCGAGGGCGGCGCCGATTTCGCGGAGATTTTTTTGCTCGAAGAATCGGAGGACAATAGCGGTGCGGTCGGGGGCGGGGAGGGCGGCGACGGCTTCGTCGAGGAGCGGCTCGAGGTGGGTCCAGGGAGACGGGTCGGGGGTGGTCATGGCGGCGATTTCCCGGGCGGTTTGTTCGCGGGCGTGGTGGCGGGATTCGCGGCGGTGGGCGTCGATGGCGGTGCGACGGGTGACGACATGGAGCCACGGGGCGAGTGGCTGGCCGGAGGGGAAATCGCGGGCGCGGCGAGCGAGGTCGAGGAAGACGGATTGGGTGACGTCTTCGGCAAGCTGGGGTGGGTGGACTTGGCGGCGCGCGGCGGAATAGACGAGGTTGAGGTGGCGGGCGACGAGCTCGGTGAAGGCGGCTTGGTCGCCGGCGCGGGCGTAGCACTGGAGCAGGTCGTGGTCGCTCATGTTTACCTGTTATCGCTGCGCGGCGGCGGAATCCGACAAGGAAAATGCGGGGGTGTGGGCGCGGGAGGGCGGGTCGGAGACCTCGCCCTACTTTTTGATGTCGTGGGAAATGGGTTGTCGGCGGGGGAGGACTCGCGCACGGATTCGGCGCAGCCTTTCCCCGCATGAACAAACAACAACGTTGGCTGACGACCGAGGTGGAGCGGTGGACGGCGGCGAATATCATTTCGGGCGAGCAGGCGGCGGCGATCCGTGCGCTTTACCGGGAGCCGGTGGGCGCGATTTCCTGGGGGCTCATCGTTTTCTTTGGGATCGGCGCGGTGGTGGTGGGGTTGGGCGTGATTCTGCTTTTTGCCTACAACTGGGATGCGATTCCGAAGTTCGGGAAACTGGCGCTGATTTTTGCGGCGATCACGGCGGCCCATGCGGGCGGCGTGATCCAGGGCCGGCGGGAAGGGTGGCGGGTGAAATTGGGCGAGGGACTTTCGCTGCTCGGCACGATGGGGTTTGGCGCGGGCATCTGGCTGGTGGCGCAGATTTACTCGATCAACGAACATTTCCCGGCGGGGTTTTTCATCTGGGCGCTGGGCGCGCTGGCGATGGCGTGGGCGCTGCGGTCGGTCGCGCACGGGATGCTCGCGGCGGTGTTGCTGGCGATCTGGGGGCTGAGCGAGACGCTGGGTTTTGATACGCCGATGGATTGGGCGACGCTGCTGCTGGTGGGCGGCGTGGGGCCGCTGGTGTGGCGCGAACGCTCGGCGCCGCTGCTGGCGGTGGGGTTGGCGGCGCTTTACGTTTTGTTGCTGGGCAATGCGGCGCACTGGGGTGGAACGGCGGGCGCGTTTGCGGCGGCTTTTTCGTTTTCTGCGCTGTGGGTGGCAGCGGGCAAGCTGATGCCAGAGCGGGAGGAGTCCGCGGCGATGCGGCGGGTGGCGGCGTTTTTCGGAGTTACGGGTTTTGTGGTGTGCGCGTATTTCGCGAGTTTCCACAGTGCGGCGAAGCATCTGCTTCGCTGGTCGGTGAAGGGGTCGGACCACCTGGCGTATGCGTGGGCTTACCACTGGGGGCTCTTTGTCGTGGCGGCGGTGGCTTGGGTGCTCGTGGCGTTGCGCGCACGGCGCGGACAGGGGCAACGGTTGATGGTGGAGGAATGGCTGTGCCCGATCGCGCTCGTTTACAGTCAACTCGTGGGCTTGGCGGGCGGAGGCTTGGACGCGTGGTTCATGGCGGTGGTTTTTAATTTGGTGTGCTTCGGCGTTGCGAGCGCATGGATGGTGCGCGGGTGTCGGGAGAGCCGGATGCGGCCGGTGGTGCTGGGCTCGGTGCTGTTGTCGTGCGTGGTGTTTGCGCGGTATTTTGACCTGTTCGAGAGTCTGGCGGTGCGCGGGGCGGTGTTTGTGGTGTTCGGCGCGGTGCTGTTTGCGGAGGGATTTTTTTATCGAAAGCTGCGGGCGACAAACGAGCAGGGGAGGGCGGACTCATGAAGAGTGCGCGCTGGATCATCGCGGTGGCGGTGCTGCAACTCGGGGTGCTGGTCTATATGGCGGCGGAGCGCGAGTGGGTGGTGCGCACGGGGCGCACGATTTTTCTGCGGACGGCGCCGGTCGATCCGCGCGATCCGATGCGGGGCGACTATGTGCGGTTCGGCTACGAGATCGGCGAGGTGCCGCGGGCGCAGTGCCGCGACGCGGTGCTGGATTGGATGAAGGCGGCGGATCGCTCGCGGCGTAGCCAGGTGGATCGCCGCGTGTATGCGACGGTGCGGCTGGACGCGACGGGGCTGGCGGAGCTGGTGAGCTTGTCGGATCGGCGGCCAGCGGACGGCGTGGTGCTGGCCGGGCGGGTCGTGGCGGTGGACGGCGAATCGGTGCGGGTGCGGTTCGGCGTCGAGGCGCGGTTCATGCAGCAGGGGAAGGCGCTCGCGTTTCAAAACGAGCAGGTGGCGCGGCCGGGGTTGCCGTTGCGGATGGAAGTGGCGGTGAGCGGGGGTGGGCTGGCGGTGATCAAGGGGCACCGCTGGGAGGCGGTGGGGCTGACGATCAAGCGGGAGACGGCGCGCGCGGCGGTGGCGGAGAGCGGCGGCCGGGGCGGGAAAAACCGGGGGCGAGAGACGTTGCGTGGGCTGACCGTGGAATGGAAAAACTGGGGCGACCGGCCGGTGGCGGTCGTGGTGGGCGCGGCGGGGCGTTCGCGGCTGCGTTTGGTGTCGGCGGGGCGAGGGTGGAACGAAAATCTTTATCGTTGGGTGGGCGAGGACTGGGTGCAGCCGCCGGCGGCGGTGCAGGCGGGCGACATTCGGGTGCTTAAGCCGGGTGAAACTGTGAGCGAGTTTGTGGATTTCGGGGCGGCGGAGTGGTTCGTCGTTGATCAGCAGAAGGCAGGGAGCCGGCCCGTCTCGTTGAGCGGAGTGGAAACGTGGGGTGCGAGTATGCGGATCGAATACGCGCCGCCCACGGAGGTGGAGACGGCGGGTTTGCGGGGGGCGGATGGGATCGCGCGCGGGCGGGTGCGCTCGGCGGTGTTTACGCCGTAAGGCGGGTTATGTGGCACTGCGGCAGGATGCCGCTGACACTTTTGGAGCCGGGAGGGTGCCGGCGCTAATCGGAGAGGGCGGGTCGGAGACCGCGCCCTACTGACGGACGAGGTGGAACTCGGTCTGGCGGGGGGCGATCCAGTCCCATCGGCCGTCGAGGAGGAGGGCGGCGTCTTCTTCTAGCAGCCTGTCGGACTTAGGCCGTTCAAGGCGTTTGTAGCTCGATATTTGATCTTTTTGAAAAATATTTTCGCGAATATCGCACGGTGGATGCCTTAAATTTCTAAGTCCGACAGCCTGCTAGGGCGAAGCGGACGGCCAGGTTGCCCCATTCGGGAACGGTGTGGGTGACGTTGAGCTCGATGGAATCCCAGGTGTCGGGGCGGAAGGCGTAGTCGCCGCGGACGGGGATGCCCTGCTGGTTGTCGGCCATACCGATGGGAGAACCGGCAGCATGGCCGTGATAGCCGATGGCGTGGCAATAGACGGACGGGACGAGGCCTTCGGCTTTGGCGGCGGCGAGGGTTTCGGCGAGGGCTTGGTTGCCGGTGCGGCCGATGCGCGCGGCTTTCATCGTGAGATCTTGGAGGCGGTTGGCGGCGGCGAGGCCGGCTTTGAGGCCGGGCGGGGCGTCGGTCTCGCCGGGTTTCAGGATGTAGGCGTTGTGCTGCGTGTCGGTGCAGAAGCCGAGATAGACGATGCCGAAATCGGTGTGGAGCATGTCGCCTTGGAGAATCGCGGTGGATTGGATGGCGGCGACGTTGGCACCGGCGCGCCAAATGGTGATCGAGGGATGGAACCAGGAGCCGAGGCCGAGTTCGGCGACGCGCTGGCGCATCCACCAGACGACGTCTTGCGCGGTGGTTTTGCCGGGAGTGATGACCTCGCGGGAGAACGCTTCGCGGATGATGCGGTGGGCGACTTGCATGACGTGGCGGTAGGCTTCGAGTTCTTCGGGGGTCTTCACTTCGAGCCAGCCGACGGCGAGCATCTCGGCGGATTTCACGCGGGCGGAGTAGTCGGGGCCGAGGGCTTCGAGGAGACGGCGCTTTTCGTTGGCGGTGATGCCGTCGGCGTGGTTCCAAGCGTCGGATTCGTTGATACCGATGACGCGCGGTTTCTTCTCGTCGATGAGTTGGCGGAGGCCCTCGTATTGGGCGTCGTTGGCGGTGGGGACTGGGGTGAACAGGCGGTCGTAGTCGAAGCGGCCGATGGAGTAGCGCTCGACGGGTTTGCCGCCGCCGGGGTTGAAGAAGATGAGAATGGTGCGGCGGCGGGAGGCGAAGTAAGTGATCGGCGCCATCGAGCGGAAGACGGGGTCTTCGTTGTTCTCGCGAGTGGGGATGATCCACATGTCGATGCCCTCGCGGGTCATGAGGCCGGGGAGGATGGTCTCGAAACGGTGGAGGATGCGCGGGGTGATGAGTTCGTTTTGCTCGCGGTGGGTGAGGACGCGTTGCGCGGCGTCGGGGTATTTCGTGGCGGCGTATGAGATCGGCAGCGTGGCGAACGCGGTGAAGACGATGAGCAGGGAAGCCGTGAGGCGTGGGGAGAGCATGGAAGGAAAGGGGGCGCGTGAGAGCGCACGGGATGGGCGCGCAGGGCGCAAGAGCAGGTCGGATGCCGGGGGCGGAACCTCGGGTGTTTTCCAAGCGGCGAGAGCCGGGAAACGGGGTTCAATTCAGACTGTCCCATATTCTTAGACGGTAGAATGGCCGCTCGGGGTTTGAGTCTGCGGCAGAGGCGCGGCTCAAATCGCGGCCATGTCCCCCAAACTCATGCGTCTCATTTTTGTCTGCTCACCCCTGTCGTTAGCCCTGATTTCGCCGGTCTTCGCGTGGGGGCAGGCGAGTGCGCCCGCGCTGAAGCGTTACACGATTTCCGCCTATGGCGCGGTCGCGGATGCGAAGACGATTAACACCGTCGCAATCCAGCAGGCCATCGACGCGGCGAGTGCGGCGGGTGGTGGCGTGGTGGAGATTCCCAAAGGGACGTTTCGCAGCGGGTCGATTTTTCTAAAAAGCGGCGTGGAGCTTTATCTCGACGAGGGCGCGGTGCTGCTCGGCTCGAACAACATCGAGGACTATCCGAAACGTGAGACGCGCATCGAAGGTCACTTCGAGCCGTGGCGCATGGCGCTCGTAAACGCACAGCAGCTCGACCGCGTGCGCATCGGCGGCAAGGGCAAGCTGGACGGCAACGGCATCATGTTCTGGGCGGCGTTTTGGCAGCGGCGGAAAGAGAATCCGCGTTGCACGAACCTCGAGGTGGAGCGACCGCGGCTCATGTTCATCGACCGCTGCAAGGATGTGCGCGTCGAGGGGCTCTCGTTTCAAGATTCGGGTTTTTGGAATCTCCATCTCTATCGCTGTGACGGCGTCACCATCGAGGGCCTGCGCATCACTTCGCCCACGACGGGCAACGTCCTCGCGCCGAGCACCGACGGCATCGACATCGACAGCAGCCGCAACGTGACCGTGCGTAAATGCTACATCGCGGTGAACGACGACAACATCGCGCTGAAGGGCAGCAAGGGCCCGCTCGCGGATCGCGACACGGACAGCCCGCCGGTGGAAAATATCACGGTGGAAGACTGCGAATTCGGCGATGGCAACGGCATGATCACCTGCGGCAGCGAGGCGACCATCGTCCGTAATGTGAACGTGCGTAACTGCGTCATCTCCGGCCGCACGAATCTGCTCACGCTCAAGCTCCGTCCCGACACGCCCCAACATTATTCCGACATCACCATCGACGGCATCAAGATCAACGGCACGGGCCGGATTCTCCAGGTGGCGCCGTGGACGCAGTTTTTTGACTTGAAGGGCCACCCCGCGCCGAGCCGCACGGTGGAGCGCATCACGATCCGCAACGTCACGGGCAACTATCGCACGCTGGGTTCGCTGCTGGGCAATCCCGGCGACACGATCCGCGATTTCACGCTGGAAAACCTCACGCTCACGCTGACCGATGAAAAACTCGCGCTCGGCGTCGTGAAGAATATCGAACTCAAAAACGTAATCGTAAACGGCAAGCCCTACGTGCTGCCGGTCGTGGCGGCGCCGTAAGCGCCGCGAGAGCGGTGAGGTGAAATTCAAGTAGATTTATCCCGGGTGGCGGCCTAACTGGGCGGCATCATGAAAACGGTCGTCTTGCGGGCGTGGTGGCGTGGCGTCGGCGCTTTTTCGGTTATCGGCCTGACGCTGCTTTTCTCGTCACTGCGCGCACCGCAGAACACCGGCGAACTCGACGTGGGGGTGCGCACGATCATCGAGCCCGATGCGAAGTTCGACAAGAAGGTGAAGGGCAAGCCGGTGCCGCCGCGGCCCCGGCTCTACGCGATGCTGCAAGTGCAGCAGCGGACGAGCTTCGACAAGCTGGTGAAGCCCGTGGATGCCGAGATGATGGCGCTGGAGGTGGCGCGGCAGCTCGACTTGCAGGGATTCAAGCGCGTGCAGCCGAAGCAAAAACCCGAGATCGTGATCACTGCGGAATATGGGCGGGGGATGTTGCCCAATCCTTACATGGGAGACCCCGCGATTGAGAGTCTCGACAATGGCGTGCCCACGGTCACGCACGGTGCCGACGCCCTGAAACAGTTGATGCGGCAGAGGGCGCCGGGGTTTGAGGCGAAGCTGCAGAAAGCGTCTTACGAGAAACTTTTCATCGAGGTGAAGGCGTGGAAGTATCCGGCTAGTCCGGGGGAGAAACCCCGCGTCATGTGGGTCGCGCTGATGAACGTGGACGATCCTGATCACCGTGATCTCAACGGCGTTTTTAAAGAAATGCTCGCGGCGGGCGCGCCCTATTTTGACAGCCAAGTCGAAGGCGAGGAGGTCGATGTGTTTAAGCCGCTGCCCGAGGGGAACGTGAAAGTCGGCACGCCGACGGAAGTGGTGGAGCCGGCGAAACCCGCCGGGAAGTAAAGGCGCTCGGGTCATTGGAAATTTGGGCGGAGCTGCGTATGCTGGTGGATGGTTCCGTTTTCCGTCCTCGATCTGTCTAATGTTGCGCAGGGTTCCTCGGTCGCCGATGCGTTGCAGGATAGTCTCGATCTCGCGCGACACGCGGAGCGCCTGGGCTATCGCCGCTACTGGCTGGCCGAGCATCACAATATGCCCGGGATCGCGAGTGCGGCGACGGCGGTGGTGATCGGGCACGTGGCGGCGGGGACGAAAACGATCCGCGTCGGCTCGGGTGGAGTGATGCTGCCCAATCACGCGCCGCTGGTGATCGCGGAGCAGTTCGGGACGTTGGAAGCGCTGTTTCCCGGGCGCATCGATCTCGGGCTCGGGCGCGCGCCGGTCACGGATCAGCTCACGTCGCGGGCGCTGCGGCGCGGGGCGACGAGCGCCGACACGTTCCCGCAGGACGTGATGGAGCTGCAGGGATATTTTCAGCCGACGCGGCCGGGGCAGGCCGTGCAGGCGGTGCCGGGTGCGGGGCTCGGCGTGCCGATCTGGTTGCTCGGATCGAGTTTGTTCAGCGCGCAACTCGCGGCGGCGCTGGGGCTGCCCTTCGCGTTTGCCTCGCATTTCGCGCCGGACAGCTTGGATGAGGCGCTGAGTTTATATCGCAGCGAGTTCCAGCCGTCGGGGCCGCTGGCGAAGCCCTACGCCATCGCGGCGTTGCCCGTCTTTGCGGCGGACACGGATGCGGCGGCGGCGCGGATATTCACGTCGCTCCAGCAGCATTTTCTCCATCTGCGGCGCGGTCGTCCGGGTCTGTTGCCGGCGCCGGTGGATGTGGAAAGTATGGACGCGCTGTGGTCAGCGTCCGAGCAGGCGGGGGTGGGGCACGCGTTTCGCGAGGCGGTCGTGGGCTCGCCGGCGACCGTGCAGCGAGGGATCGAGGCGTTTTTGCAGCGCACCGGGGTGGATGAACTGATGGTGACGGCGGCGATCCACGATCACACGGCACGGTTGCGCTCGTTCGAATTGGTGGCGCAGGTGCGGGACGAGATCGGGCGGTAGGCGCGCCTGGGGGTTTGGCGCGGCAAAAGGATTTTAATTATGCAGTAGAGGCCGGCGAAGATTTCGCAGAGGCTGTCGCTTCGCCAAGGCCCACGGGTCGGCGTCTGCATCCATGAAAATCAAATCCGCCGTCTTTGAAGTCAGTGCGCCCGACCTGAAATCGTGCCCAAATTGGAACCGTCCCGAGTTCGCGTTCATCGGGCGTTCCAACGTGGGGAAATCCTCGCTCATCAACCTCCTGGCGGAGCAGCGGGCGCTTGCGATGGTGTCGGACAAGCCGGGTAAGACGAAGCTGATCAATTTTTTCATCATGAACGGTTCGTGGTGTCTCGTGGATCTGCCGGGCTACGGCTACGCGAGCGCGTCCAAGAAAGACCGTTTCGGCTTCAACGAGGCGGTGGCGGATTACCTGGAGCACCGCGAGACGCTGCGGTGTGTGTTCGTGCTCATAGATTCGCGGTTGCCGCCGCAGGAGATCGACGTGGATTTTCTCCGCTGGTTGGGGACGTGCCGCGTGCCTTTCGTCCTCATTTTCACGAAGACGGACAAGCAATCGGCGACGCAGACGAAGGCGAACGTGGCGGTTTTTCTGCAGAAGCTCACGGAGTGGCGCTCGGAGCCGCCGCTTTACTACATCAGTTCATCCAAGACCAAGGTGGGCCGGACGGATGTCCTTAGTCATGTAGAGCAGGTGTTGGCGGCGAAGCGGGCCGCCGGTTGATTTTGTCGGCGGCCGCCTTGACCTAGGGAAAATATGTCTAGGTTGTGCCGTCACAGGCTGGCGGCGGGATGAAATCGGCTCGCTTCCGGCTGCGCGTGATTCCTCTTTAAGTTTCCCTCCGCTTCTTCATGCCCCTCCCCGTCGTTTCCTCCTCGCGGCTGCTTGCCGCCCTTCTCATTGCGAGCCTTATCGCCCCACAGGGCGTCGCGCAGACTGCGCTCGGTAAAAATGAGCTGGTGCTCCAAAAATGGTCCGGCGCGATCAACGTCCCCGATCCCGTCGCGGTCGCCGTCGACCCCCAGGGCCGCGTGTATGTGACGGCCACTACGCGGCGCAAAGTCGGCGACCTCGACATCCGCGAATATCCCGCGTGGGTCGCCAACGACGTCGCGCTCAACAGCGTCGATGCGAAGCTCGCGTTCTACAAAGACGCGCTCGCGCCCGGCAAGGTGCGCGCCCCGCGCGGCTCGCTTAAAGATAACAACGGCGACGGCTCGATCGACTGGAAGGACCTCACGACCACGACCGAGCGCATTTACCAAATGCGCGACACCGACGGCGATGGCGTGGCCGACAAGATGACCGTTTTCGCCGAGGGTTTTAACACGCCGGTCACCGGCATCGCCGCCGGCGTCATGTATCACGACGGCTGGGTTTACGCCACGATCGCGCCCGACCTCTGGCGCTTCAAGGACACCGACGACGACGGTGTCGCCGACATCCGCGAGATCGTCGTGCACGGCTTTGGCATCCATATCGCCTACGCCGGCCACGATATGCACGGCCTGAGCGTCGGCCCGGATGGACGCATCTATTGGAGCATCGGCGACAAGGGCACCAACGTGACCTCCAAGGAGGGCCGCAATTTCTATTATCCGAACGAAGGCGCGATCCTCCGCGTCGAGCCCGACGGCTCGAACTTCGAAGTTTACGCGCACGGTGTGCGCAATCCGCAGGAGCCAGCCTTCGATGATTTTGGTGACCTCTTTGTCGTGGACAACGACGCCGACATGAAGGGCGAGCGCGAACGTTTCGCCTACATCGTCGAAGGCAGCGACACCGGTTGGCGCTGCAATTATCAATACATGAAAGAGTCGGCGCCTTGGATGCGGGAGGGCCTGTGGAAGCCGCATTTCCCCGGCCAGGCCGCCTACCTGCTGCCGGCGATTTCGAACTATTCGGACGGTCCCGCCGGCTTCCGCTACGAGCCCGGCACGGCGCTCAGTGATGGCCAGCGAGGAATGTTTATCCTGAACGAATTTCCCTCCGGCAAGATGCGCGCCTTCCGCGCAGAGCGCGACGGCGCTTCCTTTAAGATGGTCGATGCTCGCATCCTCAACGAAGGCATCATGGGCATCGGCCTGAGCTGGCACCCCGATGGCTCGCTCTTCATGGCCGACTGGATCGGCGGCTATCCGCTCGATGGCAAAGGAGCCGTTTGGCGCGTCGAAACGCCCGGCTCGGCCAAGGACCCGATCCGTCTGCAAACCCGTCTCCTGCTCTCCGCTGGCTTTGCTAAAACGGCCCAGCCTGAACTCGTCGCGCTGCTCGGCCACCGCGACCAGCGCGTGCGGCAGGGTGCGCAGCTCGAACTCGCCAAGCGCGACCAACGCGATGCGTTTCTCGTCGTTGCCCGTGATGCCGCCGCGCCGCTGCTCGCGCGGGTCCACGCCATCTGGGGCTACGGCCAACTCCTGCGCCGCAACGCCGCGCCGCTCGCCGCTGCGCTCCCGTTGCTCGCCGATGCCAATGCCGAAATCCGCACGCAGAGCGCGAAGATCCTCGGCGACGCCGCCGGCGCGAAAGCGGAAGCCAAGCAACTGATTCCACTTCTCGCCGACCCTGCGCCCCGCGTGCGCCTGCAAGTGGCCATCGCCCTCGGTAAACTCGCCGAGCCTGCCGCCGTAGACGCCCTGTTCGCGCTTGCGCAGAAAGACGGCGGCGAGCCCGTGCTGCGTCACGCCGCAGTCGCCGGTCTCACTGGTTGCGCGACGCCCGCGCAGTTGGCCGCGAAGAAATCCGATGCATCCGTCAATGTGCGGCTCGTGAGCGTGGTCGCGCTCCGCCGTCTGGCGTCGCCGCTCATCACCGAGTTTTTGAACGACGCCGATCCGCTCGTAGTCGAGGAAGCCGCCCGCGCGATCCACGACGAGCGCGGCATCCCGGCGGCAATGCCGCAGCTCGCAGCGTTGCTCGACCGCCGCGCCCCCAGCGAAGTCCTCACGCGCCGCGCGCTCAACGCCAACCTCCGCCTCGGCACGCCCGACGGCGCGGCCCGCCTGTTGGCGCTCGGCCTCGAGGCCACCGCTGATCGCGCAATGCGCGAGGAAGCCCTGTCGGCCCTGCAGGTGTGGCCGACGCCGGAGCCGCTCGACCGCGTCGATGGCTACGCACGCACGTTTAAGCAGGCGCCCATCGCCGCCGTGCTCTCGCCGAAACTTGGCGATCTCCTCGCGCTCACCGACCCCGGACTCAAGACGCTCGCGATCCAGATCATGATCGCACACCGGCTCAAAGCCGAACCGGAGCAGATTGCCGCCATCGTCGGCGAGGTGAAGGCCTCCGGTGAACTCCGTGCGGAGGCACTCAGGCTCATGGGTGGTGGTGACCAGCGTCAGCACCCTGCGTTTAAATCTGCGTTGGAAACGGCGCTGTCGTCCTCGTCGCCGGCTCCGCTGCACCGGGCGGGATTGGAGTTGCTCCTGCCGGATCAGCCCGCGCGGCTGGTGAAGGAAGCACAGCTGGTTTTGGAGAAACGCCCGGTGCCTGAGAAGCAGCACGCGCTCGCGCTGCTCGCCCAGGCGGCGCAACCCGGGGCCGACGCCGTGCTCGCCACCTACGCCGATGCGCTCGCGGTCGGCACCTGCGCACCCGAGCTGAAGCTCGACGTGATCGAGGCCGTGGCGGCGCGGAGTGCGGCCAATCCCGCTCTGGCCGAAAAGGCGAAGACCTACGGCGCATCGCCCGCGGCGGCGGCGCGGAGCGAGTTGCTGACGGGTGGCAGTCTCGCGGCGGGCCGCGAGATATTCCTGAATCATCTCAATGCGAACTGTCTCGCGTGCCATTCCGTCGAAGCGGGCGGCAGCGAAGTGGGGCCCAATCTGCGCACCATCGGCAGTCAGCGTGATGCCGCGTATTTGTTGGAATCGCTGGTGGCGCCCGCGGCGAAAATCGCGGTCGGCTACGGCCTCGTGAGTGTCACGTTGAAGGACGGCTCAGTGGTGACCGGCACACTGGCGAAAGAAACCGCGCAGGCGGTGACGGTGCGGCTCTTTGACGGTGCTTCGAAGATCGTCCCGCGCGCCGACATCGCGAGCCAGACGCCGCCCGTGTCGATCATGCCGCCGATGCTCGGCGTGCTGCAACCGCGCGAGGTGCGCGATGTCGTCGCGTTTCTCGCCAGCCTGAAACCCAAGGGCAGAGACGCGCCGAAAGCCGACGCCGACGGCACCCAATAAAAGGCACTGGTGCCGGAACGCATTGCGAGCCTTGGCAATCGCGTGCGATCAGCCGCATACTCGACGCACATGGAATTTCGGAGGCGCGCATTTTACCGGGTGACGGGGTCGCTGCTGGTGAGCGTGGCCGCCGGGCTCAGCGCAGAGTCGGCGGAACCGGTGGTCGAATTCAAGATGCCCCCGGCGGCCGTCGTCGCGCCTGAGGAACCCGAAGCGCCGGTGATGGAAACACCGGTTGAGTTAACCGAGCGTGAGAACCCGGCCGAGGCCTACACGCCGCAGCCGGTGACCACCTGGCTGGATGCGCAGATCGAGCTGGCGCGGCGGGGATTTTCCAGCGGCGCGATCGACGGCGTGGGCGGAGCGCAGAGCGCGTCGGCGCTGAAGGCATTTCAAGAACGCGAGGGGCTCACGCCGACGGGAACGCTCGACAAACCGACGCGCGCCAAGCTGCAGTTGACCGCGCCGCCGCTCGCGGAGACGACGCTCACGGTGGACGATGTTGCCCGGTTGCAGCCGTTGAGCGACACGTGGCTCGGCAAGTCCATGCAGACGGCGCTCGACTACGAGACGGTGCTCGAACTCGTGGCCGAGCGCGCGCACGCCAGTCCGGCGCTCATCAAGCGGCTCAATCCCCTGATTGATTGGGAACAGGCGTTGCTGGCCGGTGCGGTGGTGACGGTGCCGGCGGTGGGGCGGCTGGAATTGAAAGGGGAAGCGACGCGGCTGCACGTGCGGCTGGCGGAGCATGTGTTACAGGTGCGCGACGCGGAGGACCGCGTGATCGCGCATTTCCCGGTGAGCATCGCGAAGAAAGTGGAGAAGCGGCCGTTGGGGGAGTTGCGCGTGATCGTGGCGATTTCGAAACCGAACTACACGTTCGACCCCGAGGTGTTTCCCGAATCGGAGGAGGCGCGGGAGCTGGGACGGAAACTGATTTTGCCACCGGGGCCGAACAATCCCGTGGGGGTGGCGTGGATCGGTCTCGACCGGCCGGGCTACGGCATCCACGGCACGCCGAAGCCCGAGCAGGTGGGGCGCACCGAGTCGCACGGCTGCTTCCGGCTGGCGAACTGGGATGCGCAGACGCTGCTGAAACTCACGTGGGTAGGGCTGCCGGTGGTGGTCGATCCGTGAGGCGGTCGAAAGACAGTTCTCGTCGCCGCGCCAAGAATGAAAACCCGGTTTTGTGGTCGATGGGAAGAATGAAGAAGGTGTCCCGTTTCATGCAGGAGTGGTGTGCCCTCAAGCGCAGCGAGCCTGGGCATCGGTTTCAGGACCGGCACGAACGGATCAAGAAATCGGGCGACGAGAATGGGGTGGGAGCGCGGGTGCTGCGCCTCGTGATCGCGGCCGTATCGTTTGTAATCGGCATGGCTCTGACGGTGATTCCCGGTCCGGCGGTGGCTTTCTTTCTGATCACCGCCGCCCTACTGGCTTCCGAGTCGCTGCGCCTCGCGCGCTGGTTGGACATCGGCGAAGTGTGGGGCCGCAAGGTTTGGAACTGGGCGCACCGCATTTTTATCAAACTGCCTCTGGCGGGAAAAATTACCGCCGTCTGGATCGGTTTTCTGATGGCAGCTGCCGGCGTGTGGCTGACCTACACGACGTTCATGAACTTGAACTGATCCTGGCGTCCGGCCGGGGCGAAGACTAGCAGGCTGTCGGACTTAGGCTGATACTTGGCCTAGTAATTGCTATGTAATTGGATATGGCCCGATACGTGAATATTGACCGAGACACCCCGCTGCTGTTGCCGCCCGACCTGCGTGACTGGGTGCCGGCGGATCAC
>JANXLP010000094.1 GCA_025355125.1 Opitutaceae bacterium
AAAACCCGCCGGTTCACAACGGGGTGTTCGGCACTACATCACTCCAAAAAATCAACTTCCCTCGTAAACTGCCCCTCGGCAAAAATCGCTCTCCTCTGAAACTATTTTCACTCCCTGCTCCAACTGCGGAACTCGGGTTAAACTATCCGTGTTCATCCGCGCTATCCGTGGTTCAATAGCACGGTGTCTTCACCCAACGAACTGAGTTTGCATCGCCGCTCACCCGACCAGAAACGACAGGACGGCGTGCTTCCTTTTATACTCCCGGATCACGCGATCATAGTGCCAGAGGCGTCGGATGCTGCGGGTGACCATGTAGATCGCCAGCACGATCAAGCCGGCGGTGATCACGAGCAGCGGCACGAGCCAGTGGAGCACGCGGTCCGCCTCGTAGAATTTCGAAGTCGCGATCAGCACGCTCAGCACCGAGAGCGGGAACGCGAAGATCGCGATGCCCGTGCGCAGGCCGGAGAGCGCCGTGCGTTTCTCGGCGAGCAGGAGCTGCATGGTGCCGAGAATCATCGCCTCCTCCTCGGCGGCAGACTTGGGCGCAGGGATGGCTGCGGGCGTAACGGCGTCGGGCATGAGACCAAACCCTCAACCCTCCACGTCCAACTTTCAACTGCCCAGCTCCGACCCATGTCCCCTCCGGTGTTAGACCTTTATGAACAGAAGTTTTGAGCACGGATTACACGGATATTCACAGATGAAAACTTTCCCCTCCGTGCCCATCAGTGTAACCCGTGGTTAGAGTCCGAAAGATTGAGGGGTCTTGGTATTACACGCTCAGGTCGAAACGCCCAGCAGGCCGCGGGAGAGCTGGAAATCCACGAAGCCGCCGGTGGTTGCCACCGGAGAATAGGTGCGCTGGGCCGTCGCGCTAACCAGCTGCCGCAGCAAAGCGTAATTTTCGTCGGCGCGTTCGGTGAAAAGCGCGTCGACGTCCGCCACCGCGTCGCCGGGTAGCGCAAACTTTTCCGCGATCTGAAGCACGGGCAGCATCGGGTGACCTTGTTGCGGCGTTTTGCCAACGAAGCCGGCAAACACATGCACGCCGCAGGCCCCAAGGCCGGCGAGGTTTTCCACCCAGTGATCCGTATCCGTCTGCACCACGTGAAAGCCCGGCGCGGTCAACTGCTGGCCATATGCGAGCGTCGCGTGCGGCACGGCGTCCAAGCCCAGCGCGGCGATCACAAAGCGCGAATCAGCTAGCAACGGATCGCTCTCGGGCAACAGCACCGAGCCGCCGGCACCGAGCACTTCCTCCGTCAAAACCAACAGTGCCGCAAGGCTGGCGGCCCTCAACGGGCCGGTGGTTAGCACACCAAGATTCAGACCGCTTAAACCGGCGGGCGCGCTCTCGGCCAAGGGCGCGTCGGCCAATTTTTCAGTGAACCACGCCTCGACCTTCGCGAGCGTCTTATCGATGCCGCCGTCGAGCTGCACGCTCGCCCAGCCGAAGCGGTCGAGCGGCAGGCCGGCGTTTTCAAATTGGCGGCGCATCGAGTCGTTGGGGATTTTTTCGCAGCCATGCTCCAGCAGGAGCGTCGCGCCGACATTCGGATGCGTGGCGTAGCCGCGATAGGTGCGCAGCAGGAGTTGATACATCGACTCGCCCCCAAACCCGCAGCCCTCGCTGTGCGTGAGCGCGAGGAAGCGGGTGAGGCCGAGCGCGGGGGCGAGGCCCTTGGCATTCATGCGTTCGGCCGCAAGGCGCGCGATCTGCGCGGAGCACATGCTCGTGGGCAGCACGAGTCCGATGCGCTCGCTCGGGATACGAATCACCGCGGGGGTAGGCATCCGGGATCTGGTGGGGAGAGGCCGCCCATCCGGCGCTAGCCGGTTCTGAATCGCCGCAAGCTGACTGCTGTCGGTCTGCCGCCAGTTGCGCCAAAGTGAGACCTGCGCGTGGCCCGCGTGCTCGCCGCGGGTTTTCCGACCCGAGGCCGTGGCGATGAGCAGGTCGAAATACTCCGCGGTGAGCGCGGGCATCGGCTCGCCGTCAAGGTAGCGGCCGGCGTTGATGTCCATCTCGTGCGAGAGCAGTTGGTGGCGGCGCGTGGTGGTGGTGACCTTGAGCGTGGGGACGAAAGGGAAATTCGTGATCGAGCCGTTGCCCGTCGCGAAGAGGAACAGGTTGCACCCGGCGCCGACTTGGCCCGCGATGCCCTCGAGGTCGTTGCCCGGGCTGTTCATGAAGTAGAAACCGGGCGCGGTGAGCGGGTCGGCGTAGTCGATCACGTGGTCCACGCGCGTGCGCGGATCTTTTTTATGCACGGCGCCGAGCGACTTGAGCGTGATGTTGTAAAGGCCGCGGAATTTGTTGCCGGCGGAGGGATTGCTCTCGGGCGTGATGCCGTGCCACGCGAGGCGCTGGCGGAAACGATCGATGCAGCCGAGCAACGCGCGCGCAGTCGCGAGGTCGCGCACGCTCTTCATGATGTAGGCCTCAGCACCGGCGATCTCGTCGGTCTCGCAGAGCACGCCGATGCCGCCGTGGCGCACGACCTCGTGCACCATCGCGCCCGCGAGCGGGTTGCCGGAAACGCCGGAGAACGCATCCGAGCCGCCGCACTGCAACGCCACGCGCAACTCGCTCACCGACTCCGGCGTGCGCACCTGCGCCGCGACCGTGGGTAGCCAGCCGCGCACGAGCGCCTCGCCCTCGGCCAGCGCCGCGGCGAGCCCGCTGCTGATGCTGAGAAACGCGTGCGGCACATCATCCAGCGGATAACCGCGCGTCACCATGAACTCGCGCAAGCGGGCGTTGGAGATCGGCTCGACGCCATAATCCACCGCGAGCACGGCGCCGACGTTGGGATGCACCATGAAGCCCGCGAGCGCGCGGAGCACCTCGGCGGTGTTGTTGGGTTCATCGGGCCCGCCGCCCTCCGTGTGCGCCACGGCCACGACGCCATCGAGCGCCGGATACACCTTGGCCAATGCCTGCAATCTCCCAGCGAGCTGCCGCGCGAAACTCGCGGTGCGCGAGGTGGTGCCGAGGATGACGATAGTGTTGCGTGTGCCGACGCCACGCCGGCCGGGACGACGGTAGCCGTTGAACGTGCGCACGTCGGCCGTCGGCTCGGTGGGCGGCGCCGCTTTGAACCGCGCCTCATCCAGCACGAAGGGCACGAGGTAGTTCGCGAAATTGGGCAGCGTCGGCAGCGCGAACGACAGACGGCGCACACTCAGCGCCGCGAGCATGGAGGCATTGCACACGTAGTCGCCGGCGGTGATCGGCGTGAGCGCGTGGCCAAAGGGCAGGCCCCACGAGAGCAGCGGCTCGCCCGGCGCGATGGGTTTCACGGCGAAGCGGTGCCCCTCGAGGATGCTGCAGGCGAGCGTGCGCGGTGCATCGTCGAGTTCGATCACGGTGCCGGCGTCGAGCAGGCGGATGGCAATCGCCACGTTGTCGCCGGGTGCTGGCAACCGGCCGACGGCGTGAAGGGGAAGCGGCGCAGACATCCGCCAACCATGTGCGCCCGCTCCGGCGAGTCATGGAGAAAATTGCAGAGTGCACGGGTCCCGACCCTAGCAGGCTGTCGGACTTAGGCTGATACTTGGCCTAGTAATTGCTATGTAATTGGATATGGCCCGATACGTGAATATTGACCGAGACACCCCGCTGCTGTTGCCGCCCGACCTGCGTGACTGGGTGCCGGCGGATCAC
>JANXLP010000097.1 GCA_025355125.1 Opitutaceae bacterium
CCCGACCATCGCTCAATCCGCTCACCAAGCCTCCTAAATTCTGTTTCCTGATTTCCTGAGTTCCAGATTCTCCTTTCTGTTTTTCCTCTTCTTATTCCCGCGCGACTCCTCGCTCCGATGCCCGACCCGCTCCTCCTTCGCTTAAAACATCTCCTGATCGACACCCTCAAACTCGAGGGCGTCACCCCGGAAACCATCCCCGACGACGAACCCCTCATCGGCTCCGGCTTGTCCCTCGACTCCATCGACGCCCTCGAACTCGTCGTGTCGCTCGAAAAAGAATTCGGCATCAAAATCGCCAGCAGCGAAGAATCCCGCCAAGCCCTCGCCAGCGTCGCCAGCCTCGCCGCCTTCGTCCGCGCCCGCGCCGACCCCGCCCGCCTCCCGCCCCTGTAGAGCTGCCGCTCCTCGGCGGGCCGCGCCCCGTGCCCTCGCTCCGAGGCTCGGTCCCTCAGCTCTCAACTTCCGCCCTTCGCATGGTTCCCGCCCCCGCCGTCGCCTCCCCCGTGCGCCTCGCCGCCACCAGCTGCGTTACCCCTTTCGGCGACGCCAACGCGACCCACGCCGCCCTCCTCCGCGGCGAATCCGCCCTCCGCGCCGTCCCCGTGCTCGGCACCCTCGGCGGCGACCCTGTCCCCCTCGCCCTCCTCCCCGGCCGCGCCCTCGACGAGACCGCGCCCCCCGCATGGATCGCCCCACTCCGCCTGCTCCTCGCCCCCATCATCGCCGACGGCTGGGGCTCGCCGCGTCGCCCCGTCTTCGTCACGAGCAGCAATTTCGGCGTCGGCAACCTCCACGCCTTTCGCCAGCAAAGTGGCACGGGCGTCTCGCCCGTGATTTCCGAAAGTGGCATGGGCATCTTGCCCATGGATCGCTCCGCCTCCGCACCGCATCCCGCCGCCTCGCACCTCGCCTTCGGCGCGCCCGCCCTCTGCGTCGATTGGCTCCGCCGCGATTTCGGCTGGGGCGAAAACATCACCATCTTTTCCCACGCCTGCGTCTCCGCGCACCTCGGCCTGCTTCAAGCCTCCCGCGTCCTCGCCGCCGGCCTCGCCGACACCGCCCTCGTCTTCTCCTTCGATTTTCTCAGCCCCTTCGTCGCCGGCGGTTTTCACGCGCTGAAAATCCTCAACGCCGGATTCCCCGCGCCCTACGCCGACCGCCCCACCGGCTCCATCGGCCTCGGCGACGGCGCCGCCTACGCCGTCCTCACCCGCGACCGCGGCGACTTCGCCCTTACCGCGCAAAATCTCTTCAACGAACTCCATCACTTCACCGCCAACCAGCCCGACGGCGCCGGCTTCGCCGCCTGCCTCGCCCCGCTCGCCGCCGCCGCCGCCGGCCGCCGCGTCTGGCTGAAAGGCCACGGCACCGGCACCCTCGAGGCCGGCCGCCTCGAAGCCACCGCCCTCTCCGCCGCCTTCCCCGGCGCCCCGCTCGTCGGCTGGAAAGGCGCCCTCGGCCACACCCTCGGCAGTTGCGGCCTCGTCGAACTCGCCCTCGCCATCACCTCCCTCCGCACCGGCCGCGCCCCCGGCACCGTCGGCACCACCGGTCCTACCTTCAGCCCTACGGTCGCCCTCGCCCCCCTCGACCTCGCCGCCTTCGACGCCGTCCTCTGCGCCTCCAACGCCTTTGGCGGCGCCCACGCCGCCTGGATCCTCGCCCATGCTTGAACGCTACCTCCAGGCCGTCCGCACCGATGACCCCGGCGCCGAGGAACCCGCCGCCACGCGCGAGCGGTTGAAAACGCATTTTCCGCCCGGCGCCACCCGCCGCATGACCCAACTCGGCCTCCTCGTCGGTGCCGCCCTCGACGCCCTCGCGCCCACCGCCGACGACACGCTCGTTTACGCCACCGGCTTCGGCGAAAGCCGCGCCCTCGAAGCCTACCTCGCCAGTTTCCCCACGCCGAGCCCCACGCTTTTCCAAACCTCAATTCACCCGAGCGGCGCGCAACAAGTCCTCATCGGCCGCCAACGCCCCATCCGCGAATTTTTCCCGCTCGCCGGCGGCGTCCAGATCACCGCCCAAGCCTTGCTCACCGCGCTCCTCGCCCCCACCCCGCGCGTCCTCCTCTGCGGCGGCGAAGAACGCGCCACCTGGCTCACCGAGCACGGCGTCGCCAGCGACCGCACCTTCGCCTTCGCCCTCGCCCTCACCCGCGACCCCGGCCCCGCCCCCCTCGGCAAAATCACCCTTTCCGAAAGTGGCATGGGCATCTTGCCCATGATTCCGTCTCTGCGTGGCACGGGCGTCCCGCCCGTGTTCCCCTCCGCCCCATCGCCACTCGCCCCCGGCCTCTCGCCCGTTCTCCCCCTCGCCGCATTCTTCGACCTCCTCCACACCCGCCGCCCCTTCGCCGGCCCCGTCGCCAACGGCCAGCATCTCACTCTCACATGGACGTGACCGCCACCACGCCCTCGCCCACACCGGCCGCCGCCCAAACGCCGCGCCGCAATCCCGGCCCAAGCTGGGGCTACCGTTTTCTCCGCGCCTGCGACCGCATCCTCCCTGAATTTATTTTCCGCCCGCTCCGCGCCCTTGGCACCGCCGTCGCCCTCGCCCACATGCCCGCGCAACGCCGCCACTCGCGCGCGTATCTCGCCACCGTCCTCCCGCTCCCGCCCACGCTCCTCGACGTCTTCCGCCACTTCTTCGCCTTCGAGGAAAACCTCATGCTGAAGCTCCGCGTCGCCAACGGTCGCGCACACCGCGGCGTCTTCGCCCCCGGCTCCGGCCCCAACGACTTCGCCGGCTGGCTCGGCCGCGACGAAGTCGCGCTCCTCGGCACCTTCCACGTCGGCGATTCCGATCTTCTCGGCTTCCTCCTCGGCGGTTACGAACGCCGCAAAGTCTATCTCGTCCGTCTCCGCGTCGCCAATTCCCACGACACCGAAAAACTCGGCGCGCTCTTCGGCGAATGGATCCGCTTCATCTGGGTCAACGAACCCGCCGAGATGATCTTCGCCCTCAAAGAAGCCATCGCCAACCCCGAGGGCGCCGCCGTCGCCATGCAGTGCGACCGCGCCGACTACTCCTCCCGCAGCGAAGCCTTCGATTTCCTCGGCGCCCGCCGCCTCTTCCCGTTCACGATCTACCACCTCGCGCTCATCTTTCAAAAACCCGTCCTCCTCTCCGTCGGCGTCCCCGGCGCGCCCGGCGAATCCGTCCTCCACAGCTCGCCCATCTTCCGCCCCATCGTCGACGAACCCCGCGCCGCCGCCCTCGCCCGCGCCCGCGCCCATTTCCAAAATTTTCTCCACGACTTGGAAAAACTCCTGCGCGCCCAACCTTACCTGTGGTTCAACTTCACGCCGCTCAACCCGCCCGTGTCGCCATGACCCCCCCGCTTTTCAAGGAGAACGGACCTCCCGGTCCGCTCCCACGCCACGGCCACGCCGCTCGTTCCCCGCACGTCTTCCCTAGCAGGCTGTCGGACTTAGGCTGATACTTGGCCTAGTAATTGCTATGTAATTGGATATGGCCCGATACGTGAATATTGACCGAGACACCCCGCTGCTGTTGCCGCCCGACCTGCGTGACTGGGTGCCGGCGGATCAC
>JANXLP010000098.1 GCA_025355125.1 Opitutaceae bacterium
GTGATCCGCCGGCACCCAGTCACGCAGGTCGGGCGGCAACAGCAGCGGGGTGTCTCGGTCAATATTCACGTATCGGGCCATATCCAATTACATAGCAATTACTAGGCCAAGTATCAGCCTAAGTCCGACAGCCTGCTAGCGTAAAGGTCATGGCTCTCGCCGTTTTGGCCGTAGGGGCAAGCGGTTTACTCCGAGCGGAGGGGGCTCTGCCGCCGCTGCCCGAGTTTGAGTTTCACGCTCCGCCGCCTGTTCTCATCAGCGCGGAGGCGGAGGCGGGCCTCGTGCTCGAAGGGATCGCGTTGCCGACGGAGCGGGCCGGTGGGCTGCGGCCGGGCGACCGGATCACGGCGTTGGTCACGCTCGCGAAGGGCAGCGCGCTCACGCAGTGGTTGATCGAGGTGAGTGGGGCGGAGCTGAACGAGAAGGAGAAACAATTGCCGCCGCTGCGGACGCTGACCTTGTTCACGAACACGGGCACGGAGGTTTTCTTGGGTAGAACGCGGGCCGCGTTAAAGGTGCGGGTGCTCGGGCCCTACGAGCGTGATTCCGCCAAGAACGCGAAGGAGGAGCAGGGGCGAATTATGGTGAACGCGGATTATCTTGGGCTCGGGCTGGATCGGGGCTGCGAATCGGTGATCAGCGTGAACGCGGCGAAAATCAAAGACCCGACGCTGCCGCCTTTCGCGTGGACTGCACGGATGAAGGCGTTTTCGGCGGATGAAGCCGCCGCGGGGCGCAAGCTGGCTGCGCCGCTCGGGCTCACGCCTGAGCGCGAACGGGCGCTGGTCGGAGCCAACCCGGCGTTGCATGAATTTTTCAACCTGATCAGTCGGACGCCGGGGCTCCAGGATATCCTGAAGGAGGTGATCGATGTGCCGTGGTGGACGATCATCAAGCGGGGCGGCGATGCGCCGGTGGGCATCATGCCGCAGTTTCGTTTCGCGGAGGAGATTTCCGCGGAGGCTTTTCATCTCGGCGGCGGCCGAAAGGCGTATGCGTTGCCATTCCAGCTTTCGATCGGAGGGAAACCGGCGCTCGTGGGGAAACTGGCGGTGACGAGCGCGCGGCCGCCGTTGATGCCGTGCGCGGGGATTGTGGGAGTGAGCGCATGGGCGCCGGACGGCAAGGGGCCGCGCGTGATGCTCCAAGTTCTCTCCGCGCGATTGGGCGAGGCCAGGCTGGGCGCGCCGTAGCGGCGCGGTTGAGGTAGGGTCTAAGCAGAAGGCAATTTCGAGGTGGCAGCCGAGCAAGAGCGCGGCTTTTGTGGTCTTCTTTTCCCGATCATGACTGAGCCCTTTAAACTCGATCTGACCCACCGTCCGCGGCGGATGCGCCGCACTGCCAGCCTGCGTGGCATGGTCGAGGAGACCGTTCTGCGTCCGCAGGATTTTATCGCGCCGTTGTTCGTGGTCGATGGCAAGGGCGCGCCGGAGCCCATCGGCTCCATGCCAGGGGTGATGCGGCTCAATGTGGCGGATCTCGTGAAAGAGTGCCGCGCGCTCGCGAAGCTCGGCGTGCCGGCGGTGGCGCTGTTTCCCAAGCTCGACGCGAAGTTCAAAGATGAGGAAGGCAGCGCGGCGTTGCACGAGGATGCGTTGATTTTGCGCGCGGTGCGGGCGGTGAAGAAGGCGGTGCCGGGGATCACGGTGATCACGGATATCGCGCTCGATCCCTACACGACGCACGGGCACGACGGCGTGTTAACGGCGGATGGGCTCGATGTGGCGAACGATCGCACGGTGGAAATTCTCTGTAAGATGGCGGTGCTGCATGCGCGGGCGGGCGTCGATCTGGTGGCGCCGAGCGATATGATGGACGGACGCATCGGCGCGATCCGGCGGGCGCTGGACGCGGCGGGTTTTTCGCAGACGGGCATCATGGCTTATTCCGTGAAGTTTAACTCGGCCTACTACGGCCCATTTCGCGATGCGGTCGGCAGCGCGAAGGCGGCGGGCACGAAGTTGCTCAGCAAGGCGACGTATCAGCTGAATCCGGCGAACCGTCGGGAGGCTTTGGTGGAACTCGCGCTCGATGAGGCCGAGGGTGCGGACATCGTGATGGTGAAGCCGGCGGGACTTTATTTGGACATCATCCGCGAGGTGCGTGAGGCGACGCAGCGGCCGGTAGCGGCTTATCAGATTTCGGGCGAGTATGCGCAGATCCACGCGGCGGCGCAGCTCGGCTGGCTCGATCTCGCGCAGTGCCGGCACGAGTCGCTGATCGCGATCAAGCGCGCGGGGGCGGACATGATTCTCACGTATTTTGCCAAAGACATGGCGCTGGCGCTGCGCTGAAAACCGGTTCTAATTTTCCTTGCATCACCCACCATGAGCACCGCTTCCAACCCACCTCCGCGCAGTATCGGCCAGTGGGTCGTCACGATTGTTTTCGGGCTGCTGAGCGTGGCGTTTTTGTTTCGCACGGTGCAGTTCGGCTACAAGTGGGTGACGCGCGCGGTCGAGGGTGACACGAACTTTAAGGCGATGACGATCTGGGCGCTGATCTACGTCGTCGTGTGCGGGGGGATCGCCGCGGTCGCGTATTTTATGCCGCGCGAGACGGACGAAGAAGAACCGGCTGAACCCGTTCAGAACGCTGACCGCGGCACCTGAAGGGAGTCGCCGGGCATGAGGCGCGGATCTTGCGCGGGGTTTTGTTGTGCGAGGCGGGCGTTGAGTTTGTAGGCGTGTTGGTCGCGCACGAGAGTGACTTTGCCTTCCTTGGCGTAGAGAGAGAAACCGCCGGCGGCTTGCACCGCTTTGGTGACGGTGAGGTCGGGCGTCCAGATGATGCGGCCGGGTTTGGCGACTTCGCCGCCGACGTAAACGTAGCGCTCGGTGACGCTCACGGAGACATCGACGGAGTTGTAGATTTTCTTTGCGATGTAGGCTTCGCGGATGCGGGTGGAAAGATCGGCGGTGCTGACGCCGGCGGCGGGATGCGGGCCGATGAAGGGTAGGGTGATGAGGCCCTGGTCGTCGATTTGGACGGTGTTGTTCGACGGATCGGGGACACCTTGGAGCGCGATGGTGAGGCTATCGCCGGGACGGAGTTGGGCGGTGGTGGTCGCGGCTGGGATAACGGGGTTGGTGCCTTTGACATCGGTCGTCGCGCAACCGGCAAGGAATGCGAGCAGGACGGCGCCGAGGGCGAGGAGGCGGGGGCGCGATGAAAATACCATGGGTTATCTCGTGGGAGATGGAGACGGGGAAGGCAATGGTGGTGTCGGTTGGGCGGGG
>JANXLP010000100.1 GCA_025355125.1 Opitutaceae bacterium
GTGATCCGCCGGCACCCAGTCACGCAGGTCGGGCGGCAACAGCAGCGGGGTGTCTCGGTCAATATTCACGTATCGGGCCATATCCAATTACATAGCAATTACTAGGCCAAGTATCAGCCTAAGTCCGACAGCCTGCTAGCGGTGGCGCTTTCACCGAAAAGCCCTTCGACGGCCACATCCTGCGCATCGCTACCTCCGAAGGCCCCATCGACTAATCACGCCGGCTCTCACCCCTCGACTCGCGCCTTACCTCGGGCCCCTGTGTTCCCACCGGCCAACTCCATCCTTGCGAGCCCCTCGGCGCGACGTTTGCCTCCGCCTCTCTGCACCGCTCCATGCCTGGCGACGTCATCATTTCGGTCAAAAATCTCTCCAAAGCCTACCGCATTTGGCGGACCCCGTCCGCCCGCCTACTTAGCCCGATCGCCGCCGCCGCCGCCTCGCTCTTTCCCCGCTCGACTGCCCCGCACCGCGCCCTCGCCTCGGACGCCGCCCGCAGCTACCGCGACTTCCACGCCCTCCGCGACGTCTCCTTCGAAATCCGCCGCGGCGAAGCCACCGGCATCATCGGCCGTAACGGCTCCGGCAAGTCCACCCTTCTCCAGCTCATCGCCGGCACCCTCACCGCCACCAGCGGTTCCATTCAAGTCAACGGCCGCGTCTCCGCCCTCCTCGAACTCGGCTCCGGCTTCAACCCCGAGTTCACTGGCCGCGAAAACGTCTTCCTCAACGGCGCCATCTACGGCCTTTCGCGCGCCGAGATGAACCAGCGCTTCGACGAAATCGCCGCCTTCGCCGACATCGGTGACTTCATCGAGCAGCCCGTCAAAACCTACTCGTCCGGCATGATGATGCGCCTCGCCTTCGCCGTCGCCGTCAGCGTTCAGCCCGACATCCTCATCGTCGATGAAGCCCTCAGCGTCGGCGATGTCTTCTTCACGCAAAAGTGCTTTCAACGCATCCGCGAAATCGTGCACCGCGGTGCCACCCTCATCTTCGTTTCCCACGACACCGGCTCCGTCCAAAATCTCTGCGACCGCGGTATCCTCCTCTCGCAGGGCAACCTCATCCACGACGGCGCCCCCGAAGAATGCGTGAGCCGCTACTTCAATCTCCACCAGCCCACGACCGCGGCGAAACCCGGCGCAATCGCCGCCGGTCATCACGCGCCCATCGCGCCCGATCTCCGCGCCGCGCTGCTCGCCTCCAACATCCTCCCCACCGCCAAATCCCGCCACGGCGACCGCAAACTCGAACTCGTGGCCGCCACCGTTCTCGACGGCCAGGGCGCCGCCACGTGGGATTTCGAGCTGCTCCACCGCGCCACGATCCGCGTCCTCTTCCGCGCGAAAGCTCCCATCGTGCTCCCGTCCGTCGGCCTTCAGCTCCACGACCGCATGGGCAATCTCCACTTCGCTGCCGGCAACTCGCAGCTGCGTTTCCCCATTCCGCCCCTCGCGGCCGGCGAGGAAATCATGCTCGATTTCCGCGTCACGCTCACCGCCCAAGCCGGCCTCTACACCCTCTCCCTCGACGCCGCCGAGGCCGATCCCGCCGACCCCAACGTCGGCACCTTCCATGACCGCGTCGGCGGCCTCGGCCCGCTCAGCATCGCGCACCACGCTGCCGGCGTGCTTCCCTTCTACGGCGCCGCTCAGCTCCCGCTCGAAATCAGCTACGCATGAGCAACGGCCCCGCCGCCCCGACTCCGGCTCCGTCCACTTCCCCCCGCGCCCGTGCCTGCTGGTGCGGTCATCCGACTCTCGCACCCTACTCCGCCGACTACCACGTATGCCACGCCTGCGGCACCTTGGTCAGCCGCGCCCCGCTCCCGCCCGAGGCCTTCACCGTCAGCGCCGACTCGGGCGAACTTTATTCGAAAGACTACTGGCACGAGCGCCAGACCGAGCATCACGGCCTGCCCGACATCACCAGGCGCGCTCGTCTCGATCTACCCGAACGCTGCACCCACTGGCTCCGTCACCTCCTCGCCCGCCGCCTTCCTCCCGCGCGCGTTCTCGAACTCGGCTGCGCCCACGGCGGTTACGTCGCCCTCCTCGGCTGGGCCGGCTTCACCGCCACCGGCACCGAGATGAGCCCGTGGGTCGTCGAGTTCGCCCGCCACTCCTTCGGCATCAACGCCCTCACCGGCCCCATCGAGCAACAACCCTTCGCCGCCGGCAGCTTCGACGTGATCGTCCTCAACGACGTCCTCGAGCACCTCCCCACGCCCGCCAGCACCCTCGCCCACTGCGCCCGGCTCCTCGCGCCCGACGGTTTCTTCGTCATCCAGACGCCAGAATATAAAGAGCACCTCACGCACGCCGACCTCGTCGCCACCAACGACATTTTTCAGCGCCACATGGACGGCAACAACGACGAGCACCTCTACCTCTACAGCCGCCGCAGCGCCACCGAGTTTTTCTCCCGCCTCGGCTTTCCCTCGCTCGACTTCGCGAACCCCGTTTACAGCTACGATATGTTCTTCACCGCCGCGCGCACTCCGCTCGCCCTTCACTCCGACGAACAGATCACCACCGCCCTCGCCGCCCAACCGCTCGGTCGTCTCGTCCAAGCCCTCCTTGATAAAGCCGCCGAATCCAACGACCGCAGCTGGGCCATCCAGCGCCTCGAAAACGCGCTCGCCGCAAAAAAATAATCCCGGCCCCGCCCGCCGCGACCGCCCGAAATCAGGCTCGCATCCCCGCCCGCCCTTTCGTTGCCTGAGCCCTTTGCCGTGCCCGTAACGCCCAAGAGCATCGTCTATCTGCGTCCCGATACCATCGGCGACCTCGTCATCTTCTCCTCGGCCCTCGCCGAGCTGCAAGCCGCGTGGCCCGATGCGCGCCACACCCTCGTCGTCCGCGCCGGCTACGAGACGCTCGCCCCGCTCTTCCCACCTTCGCTCCACTGGCACGTCGCCCGCCTCAATCCGTTTAAGCAAAAGCCCTCCGAGTGCCGCGCCGAACTCACCGAGCTCACCAGTGAAATCGAGGCCCTCGCGCCCGACCTCATCCTCGCGCCCACGCTCAACCGCACCTGGCTCGAAGCCGCCGTCGCCGCGCACTTCCCGAAAATCACAAGCATCGTCCTTGGCGCGCAGGATGTAGATCCCATCTTCGCCGCCGCACTCCGCCTCGAACTCGGCGTCGAGGTCGCCACCGCTTTTTCGGAAACCGTTCCCGCCGCCGCGAACACCACCGACTGGGAAAACCAGCACCGCCTCGTCGATCACCTCCTCGCGCGCCCCCGCCCCGCCACCCGACCGCTGCCGTCCGTGGCGATCCCCCCCGCCGCCAGCACCCAAGCCGCCGCCGTCCTCGCCGCCGCCCAACTCACGCCCGCCACCTTCGCCGCCGTTTTCCCCGCCGGTCTCGCCAACGTCCAAGTCAAATCCTGGCCGGCCAAGAAATTCGCCGAGATCGTCCTTTGGCTCCAACGCGAACGCAGCCTGCCCGTTCTCCTCCTCGGCCACGAATCCGAAAAAGCCATCCTCGAAACCGTCGCCACCGAAACCGTCGCCCTCGGCGGTCAACGCCCCGCTCTCTGGCTCGGCCGCGAAGGCGAAGTCCCTGTCCTCGCAGCTCTCCTCAGCGCGGCCAAAATCTACGTCGGTCACGACACCGGCGCCCTCCACCTCGCCGCCGCCGTCGGCCGCCCCGTCGTCGGCATTTTCGGTGGCGGTCACTGGCCACGCTTCCGTCCCGCCGCGCGTCAGGGCATTTCCGTCGTCCAACCACTTCCGTGTTTCGGCTGCAACTGGGACTGCTATTTCGGCGACGGTCCCTGCGTAAAAACCCTCGCGCCCGCCGACGTCCGCCGCGCCGTCGAACAACTCCTCGCGACCGCCCCGGATGCGCCCCTCGATACCGTTCTTGAAGTTCGCAACCTCCCCGCCGAAGCCCTCGCACTCATCGCCGCCTCCGCCCCGCGCTTCGCAGATCTCCAACAGGACCGCATCGACCGCCAGCA
>JANXLP010000171.1 GCA_025355125.1 Opitutaceae bacterium
CGGCGAGCAGGTCGTCGGCGCGGGTGGTGAGGTCAGCAATGAGAGTGTGGATCGTCACGGGCGGCGCAAAGGCGTTAGCGTTTACCTTGGAGTTTACGGCGCAAAAAGACAACGAGGACGACGAAAACGACGGCGCAACCCGCGAGCGACCAGAGGCCCGTGCTCACGCTCTTGGTGACGGCAGTGAAGACGATGCCCACGAGGAGGAAGGTCGCGACTTCGTTATAGGCGCGGAGCTGGCGCGCGGTGTGGGGGAAGACATCGGCGGCGAGTTTTTTGCGAATCCAGCCGCAGTGGAAATGATAGGCGAAGAGTGGCACGAGCAGGGCGAATTTCAGGTGAAGCCAGGGCGTCTGCGCGATGGAGTGCGCCGTGAGGAGCCACGCCCCGGTCGCGGCGGTGAGCAGCATCGAGGGAATGGTGATACCGAGCCAGAGGCGCCGCGCCATCAGCGTGAACTGGGCCTTCAGGATGTCGCGCTTCGGCTGAAGTTCCTCGTTGGCCTCGGTGTGGTAGATGAACAGCCGCACGATATAAAAAAGCCCGGCGAACCAGCAGACGACACCGACGATGTGGAGGGCTTTGAGGGCGAGATAACTCATGAAGAGGGCGGAGAAAATGAATCTGTTGTCAGCGCGAGGTTGGCAATGCTGCGCGCATCGAGGCGCGGGAGGGCGGAGGCCTCAACGCTGAAGGCGCGAGTCGAAGGAGAAAGGCTCGGCGGGACTTATCTTGATTTTGGTGAAATCGGGATGTGCGGGATTGAGCAGGTAGTTGAACTCGCCGAGCACGACGGTGCTGGGCACCCGCAGCGCCGCACTCCGCGCTTCGCGGGCCCATGTGGCGCCGAAGGTCTGGGTGGCGGAGCCATAGGGCGTCGCCCGCCAGCTTTCCGGCACGCGGGCGGGGCGCTCGATCAATTCGGCGGGGATGGCGGCGGAAATTATCGTCCACGGTTGGGCGAAGAGGAGCTCGGGGTCGCGGGCGTTGACCAGCACTTCGAGCGCGGCGAGCGAGCGCGATTCGCTGCTATAGGCCACGCGCAGACCGACGGGGCTCCAACGCCCCCCGAAAAGCCGCGTGCCCTCGCCCGAGTAGGCATCGGCGGCGTGGGGCTTCCGGCAAAGTCGCCAGACCGTGATCGGACTCACGTCACGATGCCGTGCTCGATCTGACCGATGAGCGTCTCCACCGCGCGCGCCCCCTGCTCGGTGCGGGCGAGATCGAGCGGCGTGCGCCAGCCGAGCGCGGGCAACTCGAGGTTGAGCCACCGGCGGGTGTTTTCGTGGGTGACGAACAACTGCTTGGCCGTGTCGTAGAGGCGCATCAACCGCACGGCGCGCTCGCCCTCGGGGATGTTAAGGCGCGCTTTGGCGGCGACGCGGCGGGCGTAGGTGCGGGGCGGGATGTGGATGAGCTTGGCGAGCTCATCCGTGGTGAAGCCGGCCTGTTTGCCGAACTCCATCACATCATAAACGGGCAGGCCCTCTTCGACGCGATCCGCCATGCCGGCATGGTCGTTGAGATCGGGGTAAGTGTGGGTCTCAGCCACGGGCGCTGGCTTCGGCTTTTTCATGCCGGAAGTATCGGCACGGAAAAAGGCGGTCGCAAGAAGAATATGCCAAATGGCAGGCAATGGACTGCCATTTGGCGGAGATGGGGACGACTCAGGCTTTCAAGACTTCGGCCAGTTTTGCGATGTCCTTGCCACCACCCATCGCGAAGTCGGGTTTGCCGCCGCCCTTGCCGCCGATTTGGGCGGTGATGATTTGGACGATCTTACCGGCGGCGTGGCCGGCCTTGATCGCGGCGGGAGAGCAGAACGCGACGAGACTGGCTTTGTCGCCGTAGGTCGCGCCGAGTTGCACCACGCCTTCACCGAGCAAGCCGAGGACCTGCGAGCCGAGGGAGCGGAGCGCTTCCTGGTCCTCGACGGCGACGACGGCGGAGACGAACTTGAGGCCGTCGCGCTCAGTGGCTTTGGACGCGAGATCAGTGGCGAGGCCGGCGAGGGCTTTTTGTTGAAACGACTTCAGCTGCTTCTCGAGTTCCTTTTGGTGGGCGAGGTTGGCTTCGAGTTTTTTCACGACGTCGGCGGTGCCGGCGCCGAGGTGGGCGTTGACGGCGGCGAGGGCGGCTTCGCGTGTGGTGATGAAGTCGATGGCGGCCTGGCCGGCGACGGCTTCGATGCGGCGCGTGCCGGCGGCGACGGCCATCTCGGCGACGATCTTGATGAGACCGATTTCGCCGGCGGTGCTGACGTGCGTGCCGCCGCAGAGCTCGCGACTGTAGCCGCCGATGTCCACGACGCGGACGAATTTCCCGTATTTGTCGCCGAAGAAGGCGAGGGTGCCCTCGGGCTTTTTGTCGAACTCGGTCTCGTAGGTTTCGACCTTGGCGTTGTCGATGACCTTGGCGTTGACGAGCTGTTCGACCTCGCGGAGCTGCGCGTGGGTGACGGCTTCGAAGTGGGAAAAATCGAAGCGCATGCGGTCGGGCGTCTTCGAGGTGCCGGCTTGGCGGACGTGGGGGCCGAGGACTTTGCGCAGCGCCCAGTGGATCAAGTGCGCGGCGGAGTGTTGGCGGGAGATCGCGCGGCGGCGGACGACATCCACCGACAGCTCCGCTGTCGAGTTGAGAGCTGAGAGCTGAGAGCTGAGAGACTCAGACAGCTTGTGCAGGTGGCGGCCGGCTTTGTCCTTCACGGTGTCGGTGACGTGGACGAGCTGGCCGTTGATGAGCGCGGTGCCGGTGTCGCCGGCTTGGCCACCCATCTCGGCGTAGAAGGGGGTCTGGTCGAAGATGAGGAAGGTGTCTTTGTCGGAGGTGATGACTTCGATGAGCTGGGCGTGAGTGTTTGTGTATTCGTAGCCGAGGAACTTCGTGGCTTGCAGGCCGGTGGCTTCGCCTTCGGTGGCGGCGACGATGATTTCTTTTTTCTGCGCTGCGCGACCGAGTGCGCGTTGCTTCTCCATTTCCACTTCGAAGCCGGCCGTATCGACCGTGAGGCCACGCTCGCTGGCGAGGAGCTGAGTCATGTCGAGGGGGAAACCGTAGCTGTCGTAGAGCAGGAAGGCCAACGTTCCGGTCACGCCGCGCCCGGAGGTCGCGGCGCCACCTTCGATTTCCTTGGCGAAGATTTGCAGACCGCGCTCCAGCGTCCGCCCGAACGACTCTTCCTCGGCGCGGATCACGCGGCGGATGATATCTTGTTGGGCGACGAGTTCGGGGAAAACGGGACCGAGGGATTCGACGACGGGGGCGACGAGTTGTTCGAAGAAGCCGGTGGCGAGGCCGAGTTTTTTGCCGTAGAGGATGCCGCGGCGGAGGATGCGGCGGATGACGTAGTTGCGGCCGTCGTTGCCGGGCATGATGCCGTCGGCGATGGCGCAACTGATCGTGCGGGCGTGGTCGGCGAGGACGCGGAAGGCGATGTCGGTGTTTTCCTGCTCGGTGAGGCCTTCGCGTTTCGTGGGGACGGTGCGGCCGTAGGTTTTGCCGGAGAGGGCGGTGATCTTCGCAAAGAGTGGGGCGAAGACGTCGGCCTCGTAGTTCGAGGGCTCGGGGGCGAAATCGGTAAAGCCTTTCGTCGAGGCGTGGATGCCGGCGACGCGTTCGAAGCCCATGCCGGTGTCCACGTGTTTGGCGGCGAGCGGGGAGAAGGTGCCGTCGGCGTTGGCGTTGAATTGGATGAAGACGTGATTCCAGATCTCGATGCAGCGCGGGCTGGAAGAGTTCACGCCCTTGCGGCCTTCGACCTCGTCGTCGGAGGGGAGAAGGTTGAAATGAATCTCCGAGCACGGGCCGCAGGGGCCGGTGTCGCCCATCATCCAGAAATTATCCTTCTTGTTGCCGTGGACGATGTGGATGGCGGGATCGAGGCCTTCCTTTTTGAAAATCCCGGCCCAGATGTCGTAGGCTTCCTGGTCGAAGTCGGCGGGGTCGCCCTTGGCTTTGTTGGGCGAGTAAACGGTGGCGTAGAGGCGCTTCGCGGGAATGCCCCAGACCTTGGTGATGAGTTCCCATCCCCACGTGAGGGAATCCTTCTTGAAGTAGTCGCCGAAGGACCAGTTGCCCAACATCTCGAAGAGCGTGTGGTGGTAGGTGTCGAAGCCGACGTCCTCGAGGTCGTTGTGTTTACCGCCGGCGCGGATGCACTTTTGGGTGTCGGCGGCGCGGGTGTTTTTTGCCGGTTTGACGCCGGCCCAGGTGGAGACATCGGGCGCGCGGTCGCCGAGGAAGATGGGCACGAACTGGTTCATGCCGGCGTTGGTGAAGAGGAGTCCGGGCGAATCCGGCAGCAACGAGGCCGACGGGACGATCGTGTGGCCGTGCTGGGCGAAAAAATCTAGGAACGACTGACGGATTTGCGCGGAGTTCATGCGGAGAATGGGAGGGAAGAGCAAACGGGTGGGGCCGAGCGGCGCAAAGGAAAATATAACCGAACCGGTCTGCTGATCGGGGGTCGGTCATAAAAACGGCTATTCCGGCATTTTGGGCCTTAAGTTTTGGGTTTCAACTCACGTCTCATGAGGCCATTGTCTCCTATAGTCGGTTGCCCCCGATGTTAGACTCTAAAAACGTGGCAAAACGCTTTCCCCGATCAAAGAATTTTCTAGTCCTCCAAGCGAAGCTGGGGGCTACGATCAAGCATTTCAGGCCCCGCCTTGGCTTCACGCAGGAGGAATTGGCGTGGCGATCGGACATGCGTCGCACCTACATCGCGGACATCGAGCGCGGTGGGCGGAATATCACGCTCCGCAGCATCGCGCAACTGGCACTCGCGCTGCGGGTTTTTGTGGAAGCGCTGCTCTCTCAAGCCGAGGCGGCAGCCGATGCCGGGAAGCCGGGGAAAATTGCCGCGCGCGCCGGGGTGATGGGCGAGGTCTTGCTCGTTGAAGACGATCCCTCCGACGTCGAATTGACCCTGCGGGCTTTCTGGCGCGCCAAGTTCGCCAATCCGATGAGAGTCGCCCGTGATGGGGACGAGGCGCTGGCCTACCTGTTTTGCACCGGCGACTATTCGGGGCGGGTGGGCGCGCCGTTGCCGCAACTCATCCTGCTCGATCTCATGCTCCCCAAGGTTTCCGGCTTGGATGTGCTGCGGCGGATCAAGGCGGACCCGCAGCTGAAGGCCATCCCCGTGGTTGTGCTCTCCGGTTCGCACGAGGATGAAAATATCGTGGAGTGTGCGCGGTTGGGCGCGGAAAACTACATCATCAAACCCGTGCTTTTTGAAAACTTCTGCAAGGTCACGTCGCGCTTGCATCTTCAGTGGGCGCTGTTGAAATCCAGTGAATCGGACGCGTCGTTGTCAGAATAAATCGAAGCGGCGGCTCCGGGACGGCCCGGCTCCGGCGCATGACCCCACTTCCATGCCAACCCAAGCCCACGGTGACCTCCGCAACCGACCGACCAAGGTGATCGCACCGGCCGCGTAGGATCGCCGGAAAAACGATGCAAACGACGCTCGACTGGCTCTGCTCTCCGAGCGGTTTCATGCCGCATGGACAATGCTATCTGTGGACGCCCGGCATCGTGTGGCTCCATGTGATTTCAGATGCGTTGATCACGCTGTCTTATTACTCGATCCCGGTTTCCCTCGCACTGTTTGTGCGGCGGCGCCGGGATACGGACTTCCGGTGGGTTTACGTGTGTTTCGCAGCCTTCATCCTCGCTTGCGGCACGACGCATCTGCTGGAGATATGGAATATCTGGCACGCCGACTACTGGTTGTCGGGATTCGCCAAAGCACTGACTGCGGCAGTGTCGGTCCCCACGGCCTATCTCGTGATCAAATTGTTGCCGGCGGCCATTGCGTTGCCCAGCCCCGGGGCGTTGCAGGCGGTCAATGCAAGCCTCGCCGCCGAGGTAGCGACTCGCAGGCAGGCCGAGGACCAGTTGCGCGAGTTGACTGCACAACTCGAGCGTCGCGTGACGGACCGGACCGCGGAACTGCTCGCCGCAAACACCGAACTCCAGCGGCAAATCGCCGAACGCGATCAAGCGCGGGAAGCTCTCCGGTTTTCGATCAAGGAGAGCGTCGATCTCCGGGCGGCGCTGGACGAGCACGCCATTGTGGCGATCACGGACCCGCGGGGACGGATTATCTATGTTAACGACAAATTTTGCGCGATCTCGAAATACACGCGCGAGGAGCTGATCGGCCAGGATCACCGCATCATCAATTCGGGCCACCATTCCAAGGAGTTTATCCGCGAGCTGTGGACGACGATCGCGCGGGGCGGCGTCTGGAAAGGCGAGATCAAGAACCGGGCGAAGGACGGCCGGTTCTACTGGGTGGATACGACCCTGGTGCCGTTCCTCGACGAGCGGGGGAAGCCGCGGCACTACGTCGCGATCCGCGCTGACATCACCGAGCGCAAACGGGCGGAGGAGGCGTTGCGCGAGAGCGAGGAGTTGTTTGCGAAGTCGTTCCGCCTGAGCCCGGATTGCGTGGTCATCGTCCGCCTGCCGGACCGTGTTGTCATCCAAGCCAACGACGCGCTTTGCCAGCTCTGGAATTGCCGGCCGGAAGAGATCGTCGGAAAGCCGACGCCGGACTATACGAGTTGGCTCAGCGAGGAGGAGCGCCAGGCGTTTATGGATATTCTCCGGGCGACCGGCGAATGCCTGAACTACGAGACGAAGTTCCGCATGGCGGACGGACGTATGTTGGCGTTCAACGTGTCGTCGCGCATGATCACCTTCAACGGCGAGTCCTGCGTTTTGAGTGTGATGCGCGACATCACGGTGCGGAAGCGGATCGAGATAGCGGCGGCGCAGCTGGCCGCGATCGTCGAGTCCTCGGAGGAGGCGATGATCGGCAAGGATTTATCCGGGGTAGTGACGAGTTGGAACGCCGGGGCCGAGAAAACGTTTGGCTACACGGCGGCGGAGATGGTGGGGCAACCGATCCTGCGGCTGATTCCGCCGGATCGCCACGACGAGGAGGCCTCCATCATGAGCTGCATTCGGCGGGGCGAGAGCGTGGCAACCTTCGACACGGTGCGGACCCGGGGGGACGGGAGCCCCATCGACGTCGCGGTCACGGTTTCGGCCATCCGGGGGCCGGGCGGTAACGTCGTCGGCGCTTCGAAGGTGGCGCGGGACATCACGGGGCGGAAACA
The DNA here is from genome assembly GCA_025355125.1 of Opitutaceae bacterium. Classification (GTDB taxonomy): domain Bacteria; phylum Verrucomicrobiota; class Verrucomicrobiia; order Opitutales; family Opitutaceae; genus Tous-C4FEB. The sequence goes on from JANXLP010000171.1 coordinate 7,131, forward strand.
CGCGGAGGAGCAAATCAGCCGGCTCAACGCCGAGTTGGAGCAGCGCGTGGCCGTGCGCACGGCACAACTCGCGGCTGCGAACAGCGAACTGGAGGCGTTCTCCTACTCGGTATCGCACGATCTGCGCGCGCCGCTGCGGGCGGTGGACGGTTTTTCGCGCATCCTGGTCGAGGATTACGGCCCGCAGTTGCCGGCGGAGGCGCGGCGCTACCTCGACACGATTCGCGGCGGAGCCCAGCGCATGGGCACGTTGATCGACGATCTCCTGACGTTCTCGCGGCTGAGCCGTTCGGAGCTGTCCAAGCGCGCGGTGGACGTCGCCCGGTTGGTGCGCGAAGTCCTCGACGATTTCACCGCGCTGCGGGCGGGGAGGGAAATCGAGCTGAAGATCGGCGAGTTGCCGGTGTGCTCGGGTGATCCGGCGCTGTTGAAGCAGGTGTGGATCAACCTGCTTTCGAACGCGCTGAAATACACGCGCACCCGCCGGCCCGCCGTCGTGGAGATCGGCTGTGAGCGGCAAAACGGGGAGAACGTTTATTTCATCCGCGACAACGGCGCGGGCTTCGACATGCGTTATGCCGACAAGCTCTTCGGCGTGTTCCAGCGACTGCACCGGGCCGAAGATTACGAAGGCACGGGAGTCGGGCTCGCGATCGTGCAACGCGTGATCCACCGGCACGGCGGCCGCGTGTGGGCCGAGGCGGCGGTGGAGCGCGGAGCGACCTTCTATTTCACCCTTGGGGAGGAAAAAATATCATGAATAAAACCAACGCCGTGGAGATACTGCTGGTGGAGGACAACCCGCAGGACCTGGAGCTGACGCTCCGCGCCCTGCAGAAAGCCAATATCTCGAATCGCATCGAGGTCGCCCGGGACGGGGCAGAGGCGCTGGACTTCGTCTTTGGCGAAGGCGCGCATCTCGGGCGCAAAATCGAGGACGGCCCCCGGTTGATTCTCCTCGATCTCAAGCTGCCCAAAATCGACGGACTGCAAGTGCTCAAGCGCGTCAAGAGTGATCCCCGCACGCGGTCGATCCCGGTGGTCGTTTTAACATCGTCGAAGGAGCAGCGCGACGTCGTGGAAAGCTACCACCTGGGCGTCAACAGCTACATCGTGAAGCCGGTGAATTTCGAGGGCTTCGCGCAGGCGGTGAAAGATCTGGGTTTTTACTGGCTGCTCCTCAATCAATCGCCCCAGGTCATCGGATAAGGAGGGCCCATGCCGCAACCGCTCAAAATTTTGCTGGTGGAGGACAATCCCTCGGACGCCGAACTGGTCGTGCGGGAGTTGCGCCGCGCCGGGTTTGAGCCGGAGTGGCAGCGCGTGGACCGCGAGCCCGAGTTC
>JANXLP010000194.1 GCA_025355125.1 Opitutaceae bacterium
CACGGCCCCGATGCTCCCGCGCGCAAAGCCAAGCTCCGCCTCGACACCAAGGAAGGCCTCTACCGCACGCGCGACGACACCACCGTCGTCAAACCCGGCGCGCCCACCGACAGTGAACTCGTCATCCGCATCCTCAGCACCGACGACGAAGAAGTGATGCCGCCCCGCGACGCCGTCCGCCAACTCAAGCCCGCCGAGATCGCCCTCCTCCAACGCTGGGTCGCCGAAGGCGCCCCCTACGGCACCCACTGGGCCTTCACCCCCGTCGCCAATGTTACGCCGCCCACCGCTCCGCCAATCGCCCATCAGCAATCGGCAATCGGCAATCCGATCGACGCCTTCGTCCGCACCCAACTCGCCCGCGAAAAACTCACCCCCGCCCCCGCAGCCGACCGCGCCCGCCTCATCCGCCGCGTCACCCTCGACCTCACCGGCCTCCCGCCCACCCCCGCCGAAGTCACCGCCTTCGAGTCCGATTCAATCGGCAATCCGCAATCTGCATTCGCCAATCTCATCGACCGCCTCCTCGTCTCCCCGCGCTACGGCGAACGCATGGCCACCGACTGGCTCGACATCGCCCGCTTCGCCGACACCCACGGCTACCAACTCGACCGCTCCCGCGCCATGTGGGCCTACCGCGATTGGGTCATCCAATCGTTCAACGCCAACCAGCCCTTCGACCAATTCGCCACGTGGCAGATCGCCGGCGACCTCCTCCCGCATCCCACCAAGCCCCAGCGCCTCGCCACCGCCTTCAACCGCCTTCACAATCAAAACGAAGAGGGCGGCATCGTCGAAGAGGAATACCGCGTCGCCTACGTCGCCGACCGCGTGAACACCTTCGGCACCGCCTTCCTCGGCCTCACCTTCGAGTGCTGCCGCTGCCACGACCACAAATACGACCCGATTTCCCAGAAGGACTACTACGCGATGTTCTCCTTCTTCCAGAACATCGATGAAGCCGGCCAGATTTCCTACAAGGGCTTCGCCGACTCCATGCCCGTCCCGACCATGCTCCTCACCACCGACGAGCAGGACCGCCAACTCGAATCCCTCCGCCTCCAAGCCGCCACCTCCGAAAAAACCCTCGCCTCCGCCCGCACCGACGCCTCCGCCGCCTTCACCGCCTGGCTCACCCAGAAATCTCCCGCCGCCCCCACCACCCTCACGGGCCTAATCGCCGCCTATCCGCTCGACACCATCACCGAAATCGAAATCCCCGCCCCCAAAGAAAAAACCGCCGCGACCGATCAATCGAAAATCGAAAATCCAAAATCGAAAATCCTCATCAAGGTTGCCCAAGTCGCCAACACCGCCGCCCCCACGCGCCCCGGCAAAGCTTTTGAAAATCCCCGCCTCGGCCCCACTACCCGCGGCCCCGCCGCCGAGCTCGATGGCGAAAACGGTTTCACCTTCCCCGACGTCGGTCACTTCAAGCGCACCGATGCCTTCTCCCTCGGCCTCTGGCTGCAGCCGCCCGCCACCCTCGCCGCCCGCAGCACCGTTCTCCACCACACCAAAGCCCCCGCCGACGCCGGTAGCCGCGGCTACGAGCTCATCCTCGAAGACGGCCACGTTTCCTTCGGCCTCCACTATCTCTGGCCCGGTGCGTCGCTGAAAATCACCACGCGCGAAGCCCTTAAACCCGGCGAGTGGGTCCACCTCACCGCCACCTACGACGGCTCCAGCCGTGCCGCCGGCGCCCACATTTTCATCAACGGCCAACCCGCCGCCGTCACCGTCATCCGCGACGGCCTCTTCAAAGACATCACCTACACCGGCACGCCGCCCGACCTCACCATCGGCTACCGTTTTCGCGACAACGGTTTTAAAAACGGCCGCGTCCGCGACCTCGCCGTCTTCGACCGCGCGCTCACTCCGCTCGAGTCCGCCCAACTCGCCGGCCTCGCCGCTCTCGCCACCGCGTGGTCCACTCCGCCCGAGCAACTCACCGCCGCCCAGCGCGACGGTCTCTTCGATTATTTCGCCGCCCTCGTCCACGCGCCCACCCGCGACGCCGCCCTCGCCCTTCACACCGCGCGCGAGGCCCAAAACGCCCTGCTCCACCCGCTCCCCGAAGCGATGGTCATGGCGGAACTCCCCCAGCCCAAGCCCGCCTTCATCCTCCAGCGCGGCGCCTACGATTCCCCCGGCGAGCCCGTCACCGCCGACACACCCCACGCCCTCACGCCCTTCCCGAAAGACGCTCCGCGTAACCGCCTCGGCCTCGCCCGCTGGCTCACCGCCCCCGAGAACCCGCTCTTCGCCCGCGTCACCGTCAACCGCCTCTGGCAACAAATGTTCGGCGCCGGCCTCGTCGATACCTCCGACAACTTCGGCCTCCAAGGCTCGCTCCCCACGCACCCCGAACTCCTCGATTGGCTCGCCCGCGATTTCGCCACCCACGGCTGGGACGTAAAACGCACCCTCCGCCAGATCGCCCTCTCCGCCACCTACCGCCAATCCTCCCGCGCCACGCCCGAGCTCTTCGCCCGCGACCCGCAAAACCAATTGCTCGCCCGCGGCCCCGCCCGCCGCCTCACCGCCGAGATGCTCCGCGACCAAGCCCTCGCCGCCAGCGGCCTCCTCGTCGAGAAACTCGGCGGCCCCAGCGTCCTCCCCTACCAGCCACCCGGTCTCTGGGAAGAAATCGCGATGGGTAAGCCAAAATATAATCAAGGCACCGGCGACGACCTTCACCGCCGCAGCCTCTACACGTTTTGGAAACGCACCGTGCCGCCACCCGTCATGGCCATGTTCGATGCCGCCGAGCGCAACGTCTGCACCGTCCGCCGCCAAAGCACGAGCACCCCGCTCCAAGCCCTCGCCCTCCTCAATGACGTCCAAGTCGTCGAAGCCGCCCGCTTCATAGGCCAACGCATGTTGAAAGAAGGCGGCGCCACCCCCGACGCCCGCCTCGCCTGGGCCTTCCGCCTCGTGACCGGCCGCGCCGCCGACGCCAAAGAACTCGCCCTCCTCGGCGACCTCTACGCCGAACAACTCGCCACCTTCACCGCCGACCCCGCCGCCACCGCCGCCTTCCTGAAATTCGGCGACACCCAAGCCGACGCGACCCTCCCCGCCCCCGCCCTCGCCGCCAGCGCCACCGTCGCCCAAGCCCTCCTCAACTTCGACGAGTCCGTGATGCGCCGCTGATCTTCCAAAGAAACCTCCCGCGAAACACGCAAATCACGCGAAACCCGCCTCCACCTTTTCCCAAAGATCTCCAATCCCTCCCTTCCGATTTTCGCGTCATTCGCGTGTTTCGCGGGCCCCCTCCGCATCCGCGCCCATCCGTGAAATCCGTGGTTAAAAATCCCCTCCCTTTTCTTAAATAAATTCATCTCTCCGTTTCCGGTTTTCGCGTAGTTCGCGTGTTTCGCGGGCCCCCTCCGCATCCGTGCCCATCCGTGAAATCTGTGGTTAAAAAATCCCAGCTCTAGACTCTCAGCTCTCAGCCTCTTTCACCAATCCATGTTCTGCGACCAAGTAAACTTCGGGATGAGCCGCCGCGATTTCTTCGGCAAATTCGCCATGGGCATCGGCGGCTTCGCGCTCATGCAGCTCCTCCAGCGCCAAGCCTCCGGCGCCGCGCCCATCACTCTCCCCGGCGCCAACTCACCCTTCCGCGGTATCCTCGAAAAACCCCACTTCGCTCCGAAAGCGAAACGCATCATCTACCTCTTCATGTCCGGCGGTCCGTCGCAGCACGACCTCTTCGACTACAAGCCGCTCCTCAACAAAATGAACGGCGAGGACCTCCCCGAGAGCGTCCGCGGCGCTCAGCGCCTCACCGGTATGTCCGCCCACCAGGCCCGCTATCCGCTCGCCGGTTCCATCTTCAATTTCGCGCAACACGGCCAGAGCCGCGCCTGGGTCAGCGACCTGCTCCCCAACACCGCCAAGATGGTTGATGAACTCTGCTTCATCCGCTCGATGCACACCGAGCACATCAACCACGACCCCGCGATTACGTTCTTCCAAACCGGCCACCAACTCCCCGGCCGCCCCTCGATGGGCTCGTGGCTCTCCTACGGCCTCGGCAGCGCCAACGAAAATCTCCCCGGCTTCGTCGTCCTCATCTCCAAAGACCGCATCGACCAACCCCTCTACTCCCGCCTCTGGGGCAACGGCTTTCTGTCGAGCATTCACCAAGGCGTGCAGTTCCGCGGCGGCGGCGACCCGGTCCTCTTTCTGAAAAATCCCGACGGCGTCTCTCCCGCCGCCCGCCGCAAATTCCTCGACCGCCTCGCCGAGCTCAACGCCCACCAAGCCGCCGAACTCGGCGACCCCGAGATCGCCTCGCGCATCGCCCAATACGAGATGGCCTACCGCATGCAGACGAGCGTGCCCGAGGTCATGGACTCCACCCAGGAATCCGCCGCCACCTACGAACTCTACGGCGAAGACGCGAAGACCCCCGGCACCTTCGCCGCCAATTGCCTCCTCGCCCGCCGCCTCGCCGAGCGCGATGTCCGCTTCATCCAACTCTATCACCCCGGCTGGGACCAACACGGCGCACTCCCCAAAAACATCCGCCGCCAAGCCGCCGACGTTGATCGCGGCTGCTACGGCCTCATCACCGACCTCAAACAACGCGGCCTCCTTGATGACACGCTCGTCGTCTGGGGCGGCGAATTCGGCCGCACCAACTATTCGCAAGGCAAGCTCACCGCCACCGACTACGGCCGCGACCACCACCCGCGCTGCTTCACCGTCTGGATGGCAGGCGGCGGCGTGAAGCCCGGCTACATCCACGGGGCGACCGACGACTTCGGCTACAACATCACCGAAAAACCCGTCTCCGTGCACGACCTCCAGGCGACGATCCTCCACCAGCTCGGCATCAACCACGAGCAACTCACCTACAAACACCAAGGCCGCTACTACCGCCTCACCGACGTCGAAGGCCACGTCATCAAACCCATCCTCACGTAGGAGCAAATTCATTTGCGACCCGCGCTCTTCTCCGAGGTGGAGCCCGCTGTCCCCATCGGCTTATTCGTTCCGCAATCCCCTCTTGAGAGGAGCGGCACACAGCATCGGGGTGTGTTGCCACTCGCTCCCATCTTGCACTCAACCCCAATTGCTAATCCCATTTTGGCCCACGTAGAAACTTACTCACCACAACACTACCATGGATAAATTTGCGCGAGAAAAAGCCAAGCGAATGGATACCGTGAAAGAGAGAGGAGTATACCCGTTTTCGTATACAATTAAGAAGGGCGATGAATATCTACCTGAGGGTGTTACCATACAGGAATTCAAACACGTCGCGAACCAAACGCACATAACCAAAAAAGAGACTGCTCAATCCATGTCTCCAAAGAGTCAGCAAACTATCACGGCTGACTTCGACGCACTTCTTCCTGATGCGAAGAAGTTATTTTTTCAGATATTTCTATTTCACCCTGAAACTATAATAGAGCTTCCGCGTGTGTCTGAAATCGATGGCTCAACCGAAATCACATTCATTAGCTACAATCGTGTATTTTTCTGGGATCTGGTTCGCGCGCTAATAAAGAGACAAAGTAAGGTTCAACTTAATATTGGGCGACAGGCCCGGACTACGGTTCAGAAAAACAAAAAAACATCTGGGAGTTAAGCGATAGTAGAGACCTATTTCGACAGCTGCCCGTGGTCCCTGCCAACCGGCCTAGCAGGCTGTCGGACTTAGAAATTTTAAGGCATCCACCGTGCGATATTCGCTAAAATATTTTTCAAAAAGATCAAATATCGAGCTACAAACGCCTTGAACGGCCTAAGTCCGACAGGCTGCTAGACGCGCCCGTTTACAGCATTGCCGCGACCCATCAATTTCCGGGCCCGAGCTTTCTCCTTCCGATCCCGCGGCACCGCCGACCGTGCCGCCCCAAACAGCATCATCACATCCGGTGCTGGTCGCACCCGCGCCGAACCATCCGCGCATTTCTCCCACAAGATTTTCCCACTCTTCCAAGCCCGGCGAAACTCTTTCGGGACCGTAGTCCGCCCCCTGCTTGTGATTACGGTCCTGATCATGGCCAAGAAATAAGAAACCGAATAATACGGTCAACCGCAGCAACCCCACCGCCGCGCCTACAGGCGCGCAGTAGCCACCACCGCAGCCAGCGACCCTTCTTGTGCCTCTTTGCGGCCAACCCTTCCGGAGATCGAATTCTCAAGCCTCTGCCCTCAACTCTCAGCTCTCAACTTCCCCATCCCCGATTCCCCTACCCCTTCCCCGCCCCGTGCTTCGACCGATACACATACGGGCTCATCCCCGTCTCGCGCCGAAACGCCACACTCAGGTAGCTCGCATTATCAAAGCCCGCCTGCTCCGCCACGTCGCGGATCGCGACCTTGCTCTCGGCCAGCAGGTGCTTCGCCCGCGCGATCCGTTGCTGCACGATCTGCCGGTGCGGCGAGTGCCCCAGCAGCGCCTTGAATTTCTCCTCCAGCCGCGTCCGCGACATCGGCACCGCCCGCAACACATCGCCCACATCCACGCCCTCGCACGCGTGCTGACGGATAAATTTCAACGCCGCCACCACCTTTGCATCCGCCACCGCCACGACATCCGTGGACTGCCGCTCCACCACGCGCACCGGCTGCACCCGATGCGTGGGCTCCACCGCTTTTTTCTCCCCGCCCATCAGCCGCGCGAGCAACGCCGCCGCCTCGTAGCCCGAGCGCCGCGCGTTCGGCTGCACGCTGCTCAGCGGCGGATTTGCCAGCTCGCACACCAACTCGTCATTATCGACACCTAGCAGGCTGTCGGACTTAGGCTGATACTTGGCCTAGTAATTGCTATGTAATTAGATATGGCCCGATACGTG
>JANXLP010000205.1 GCA_025355125.1 Opitutaceae bacterium
ACGCGGCGACACCCTCGCCGCCGAGTCCGCACTCCTGGAAGCCGCCCCGCTCACCCCGCTCTATTTCAACAGCAAGATCTTCCTCGTCTCCCCCCGCGTCCACGGCTGGCAAGAAGACGGCCTCTGGTCCCCCGACTACTCCGGCGTCTCCCTCGCGCCGTGAGCCGATCATCCCCTTGACCCCCCCGTCTTCATCGTAAGACGCTCTTACCATGACGACCACGATGTCCACCAAAGGCCAGCTCGTGATGCCCGCCGCAGCCCGCAAGGCACTCGGCCTCAAACCCGGCGACCGCCTCCGCGTCACCCTCGAGGGTCGCAGCGTCCGCCTCGAACCCGCCCGCGCCGCCCACGCTCCTCTCAAGATTAAAATCAACCGCCGCACCGGCCTGCCCTACGCCGCGCTCCCGGCCAATGCGCCCTCCGTCACGCTCGCCGACGTCAAACGCATCCTCGCCGACTTCCCGTGAAGTTCCTGCTCGACATCAACGCCCTCGTCGCCGCGCTTTGCCCGGCCAGCCCGCACCATCCCGCTTTCAATCTTTGGGCCGCCCGCCAATCGCCCGCCGATTTCGCCACCTGCGCGATCACTGAACTCGGCTTCATCCGCGTCGCCAGCGCCGCCCTCGGCTTTCCCATCGCCGACAGCCGTCAGCTTCTTCAGGCATTCCGCCGCAGCGGCCCCCGCTATCTCGAAAAACTCCCGCCGCCCGCCGACCTCCTGCCTGCTTGGGCCTCGCGTCACAGCCACACCACCGACGCCTATCTCTGCGCCGTTGCCCGCGCGCACGCCCTGCAACTCGCCACCTTCGACACCGGTACCAAAGACCCCGCGGCCCTGTTGATTTCCTAGCCGGCCTGGGTCATCCGAGCCCATCCTTCAGGCCGATCCCAATCATCTGACCGGCCGTTCCCGCCCTCACCGGCTCTGCACCTCTCAAGCGATGCAACAAATTTTGCCGTCCTGGAAGTTTATCGAGTGCCCTAAAATAAAGCGGAGATTTTTCCTGTCGAGGTGCGGTTAACCCAGCCGTTATCTTGTAATACCCACGTCAGTTGAGTTTTTGACTTATCGTAGCTGCGAGCGTGAGCGAGTGGTGGTTCGCTATCGTCCAGAAATCACCAGACGTGGGTATAAGTCTTAAGAGTCTCTCGCCGTCGCGAATGCAGACCGGCATCTTCTGCAAACCTGATCGCTACTAAATTAATCCGCGCTCTCATCGCAATGCCTTCCGTCCTCAAGCCCCTCCGCCTTCTAGCGCTCACGCTCCTTCCCTTCTTCTCCGTCACCGCCGCCGAAACCGCGTCCACCGACGCCGCGCTCTCCGCCCGCGTCGCCCGCATCGAAAACGGCCTCCTCCCCGCCGCGCGCATCGCCGGCCGCGCCGATGAACCCTGGACCCTCGTCGCCCGCATGACGCACTACGGCGTGCCCGGCGTGAGCATCGCCGTCATCAACGACGGCCGCCTCGAATGGGCCCGCGGCTACGGCCTCGCCCGCGCCGGCGACACCGCGCCCGTCACCGCCGACACCCTCTTCCAAGCCGCCTCGCTCAGCAAATCCGTCACCGCCGTCGCCGCCCTCTCTCTCGTCGAAGCCGGCCAGCTCGACCTCGATGCCGATATAAACACACGCCTCACCTCGTGGAAAATCCCCACCGCCCCCATCGCCGCCGGCACGCCCGTCACACTCCGCCAACTCCTCTCCCACACCGCCGGCCTCACCGTCCACGGTTTTGCAGGCTACGCACCCAACGCGCCCCGCCCGACCTTACTCCAAGTCCTCGACGGCACTCCGCCCGCCAACTCCAAGCCTATCCGCATCGACCAAAAACCCGGCACCAAATGGCGCTACTCCGGCGGCGGCTACACTGTCGTTCAACAACTCCTGCTCGACGTCGCCAAAACCGATTTCCCCACGCTCCTCCGCGACCGCGTGCTCGTCCCCGCCGGCATGACCGCGAGCACCTTCGCCCAGCCACTCCCCGCTCAACTCGCCGCACAAGCCGCCGCCGGCCATCGCGCCGATGGCTCGCGCGTTGAAGGCGACGCCCACATCTACCCGGAACTCGCCGCCGCCGGTCTCTGGACCACGCCCACCGATCTCGCCGCCTTCCTCCCATCCCTCCAACACGCCCTCGCCGGCCAACCCGCCCCGCTCTCGCGCACCTCCGCCGAGACGATGCTCACCGTTCCCATCACCGGCAGCGACATGGGCCTCGGCATCGGCGTGCGCGGCACCGGCGAAAAACTTCTCCTCAGCCACAGCGGTGCCAACGAGGGCTTCCGCTGCATCTACGCTTACTATCCGCGCACCGGCCGCGGTGCCGTCATCATGACCAACTCCGACGAGGGCGGCCCACTTCTCCCGGAGATTCTCCGCGCCCTCGCCCGCGAATACGCCTGGCCCGACTACCGCGTCACCGAAAAAACGGCCGCCCCCCTCGATCCTGTCGCCTTCGACGCCTATCGCGGCATTTATCAACGCGAGGAAACCCGCCTCGCTTTCTTCCGCAAAGACGACCGCTTCTACGTGCAAGCCGCCGAGGAGGCCCGCCGCGAAATCTTCCCATCTTCCGACCACGAGTTCTTCCATCTCGATTCGCCGCGCATCTACGCCTTCCAGCGCAATGCCGATGGCGACGTCACCCACGTGATCCGCCGCGAAGGCTCCGCCCAAATCTTCCAGCGCGTGCGCTGATTTCTACCCCTGCTCACCGCCGTCATCGGCTACCCCGGTGCCGCCGCCCGCTCCTCCAAAAACACCCGCACCGCCGCGTCCGTCGTGAGCCCGATCGCCCGCCGATACGCCCCACGCGCCTCCTCCATCCGTCCCACTTGCGCCAACACGTGCGCCCGCGTCGCCCAATACGCCTGATACTCCGCCACCGCATCGGCACCGCCCAACTCGTCCAGCAATCCCAGCGCCGCCTCCGCCTTCCCCGCCTGCGCCACCGCCGCCGCTTGACTCACTCGCGCGCCCACCGTCGGCGTCCACCGCACCAGCGCGCCGTGCAGCCGCGCCACCGCCACCCAGTTCGTCTGCCCCGTGAAAAGCCGCTGCGCGTGCGCCGACTGGATCGCCGCCTCCAGTTGAAACCGCCCCGGCATCCGCGCCCGGCTCGCCTCCAGCAGCACCTGCTCCGCCTCCGTCACCAGCGGTCGCGACCATTTCCCCAAATCCTGCTCAGCCAACGGCACGAATTTTTCCTCCACACCCCGCCGCGCCACCCGCCGCGATTCGCAAAATAAAATCAGCGCCAGCAACCCCTTCGCCTCCGCCGCCGCCGGCAACAATTGCACCGTCACGCGCGCCAGCCGTAGCGCCTCCTCCGCCAGCCCCCGCTGCTGCGGGTCCACTCCCGCCGCGTCCTCCCAGCCCGTGCCATACGCAGCATAAATCGCCGCCAGCACCGCCTCCAATCACTCCGGCAACTCGGCCGCCTCCGGCACGGCAAACGCGATACCCGCGTCGCGAATTTCCCCTTTCGCCCGCACCAGCCGTTGCCCCATCGCCGACGGCGCCACCAGAAATGCCGACGCGATTCGCGCCGCGTCCAGTCCCAGCACCGCCTGCAACATCAACGGCGTCCGCGCCGCCACATCGATTGCCGGGTGCGCGCAGATAGACAGCAGCTTCAGCCGTTCGTAGGGAAACTCCTTCGCCGTCGTCGCCATCGCCGCCTCCTACATGATTTCCTGGATAGCACTCTCCGCCGCCACCCGCACCTGCCGGTGTCGCCCCGCGTCGATCAACTTCCGCCGCGCCGCCGCCAGCAGCCACGCCTCCGGTTTCTCCGGCACACCGTCGCGCGGCCACGTCGCGAGCGCCGCGCGCAGCGCCTCGCTCAACGCATCCTCCGCACCGGCCACATCGCGTGAGCGCGCCGCGAGGTAAGCCACGAGGCGGCCATACGAGGTCCGCACCACCGTCTCGACCGCCTTCGTGGCTTCCATGCGCGCGTCCGCTAGCCTCGCGACGGGGCCGGTAACACCGGCCGCACCTCGACCGAACCATAACTCGCCGCCGGGCTCCGCGCTGCCCACGCGCGCGCCGCATCGAGGTCCGGCACGTTGATCACAAAAAACCCACCGAGCTGCTCCTTCGTGACCGCATACGGCCCGTCCTGCACGTGGCGCTGTCCGTCACGGACGCGCAACGTCGTCGCCGTATGCGGCGGTTGCAGACCCGCACCGCTCACAAAAACGTAAGCGTTCAACTCTGACAGGGGGACGCGGCGGGAGAAAACGGCTAAACTTGGCGGATGGAATCAGACAGCGACGGCGGGGATCGGAACGTTCGCGGTGGCGTTCGCGCTCGCAGTAGCGGCAGCAGCAGCGGCGGCGG
>JANXLP010000108.1 GCA_025355125.1 Opitutaceae bacterium
GTGGGAGCGGGGCGGTCTGAGGCGGCGGCTTACGATCCGGCCCGATACGCAAGCCTTGAAGGTTACGCACAGGATCTCATCGAGGTGATTACCGCGGCGGAATTGCGGGACGTGGTATTTGTGGGGCACTCGGTAAGCGGAGTCGTAGGCCTGTTGGCGGCGATCCAGCGACCGGAGTTGTTTGCGCGGTTGGTGCTCGTGTGTCCCTCGCCGCGGTATCTCAACGACGCGCCGGACTACGTGGGGGGATTTGATCGTCCGGACATCGAAGGACTGCTGGACCTGATGGAGAAAAATCCTTCGGGCTGGGCGGGATTTCTGGCACCGATTGTGATGAAAAACGCGGACCGACCGGAGCTGGGTGCGGAATTGGAGGCGAGTTTCTGTGCGATGGAACCGGAAGTGGCGCGGCAGTTTGCGCGGGTGACCTTTTTCTCGGATAATCGCGACGATCTCGCGAAGGTGACGACCCCGACACTGATTCTCCAGTGTGCGGACGACGCGGTGGCACCGGAGGCGGTGGGCCGCTTCATGCACGCGCGCCTGGCTGGGAGCACGTATCATGCGATGCGGGCGACGGGGCATTGTCCGCACGCGAGCCATCCGGAGGAGACGATTGCGGCGATCCGGGGCTATCTCGCGGGCGTCGGGGCGATGGTGCCGGGGAGCAACGCATGACTGCGGCGTCGCCAGAGGCGGGTTTTGACGATGTGCCGTGCGGTTGGCTCCGGGTGGCGGACGACGGGCGGATTTTGGCGATGAACGCGACGTTGCGGGTGATGACGGGAACGGTGACCGCGGCCGACGCGACGTTGCAGATCGAGGCGCTGCTGACGCCGGCGGCGAGGATTTACTATCAAGTGAGTTTATTTCCCGGTCTGCGGCTGGCGGGGGTGATGGATGAAATCTATCTCACGTTGCGAAATGGGGTCGGAGGGGAAATCCCGGTGTTGGTGAATGCCCGGCGCCGCGAGGCGGAGCGGTGCAGCGACTGGGCGTTGGTGCGGATCGAGCAACGCGGGCGTTGGGAGGCGGAGCTGTTACAGGCGAGGCGAACCGCGGAGGAGGCGAGCCGGGCGAGTGCGCTGAAAAGTGAGGAACTGGGCGCGGCCAAGCGGGAGCTGGAGCGGACGCTCGCGGAGTTGAAGGAGTCGAACTGGATGCTGCGCAAGGCGGCGGAGGTGCTGCCGACCTGCATGTATTGCAGCCGCGTCAAAGGTGACCAGGCACGTTGGCAGTCGGCGATCGAGTATCTGAAGACGAACGCAATTTTCCTGAGTCACGGGTGCTGCCCCGACTGCACGTCCAAGTTCATGGCCGATCTCGGACTCGACCCGACGACGAGAAAAACCTGACGGTTTAAAGCGGAGCGCGGCGGAGGCGGAGGGCGTTGGTGATGACGGAGACGGAGCTGAGGCTCATGGCGACGCCGGCGAGCATCGGGCTGAGGAGCACGCCGAAGAACGGGTAGAGCGCGCCGGCGGCGAGAGGGACGCCGAGCGTGTTATAGACGAAGGCGAAGAACAGGTTCTGGCGGATGTTGCGCATGGTAGCGCGCGAGAGACGGATGGCTTTCGCGATGCCACGGAGGTCGCCCTTCACGAGGGTGATGGCCGCGCTTTCCATGGCGACATCGGTGCCGGTGCCCATGGCGATGCCGACATCGGCGGCGGCGAGGGCGGGCGCATCGTTGACGCCGTCGCCGGCCATCGCGACGACCTGGTCGCCGGATTTGAGGGCGTTGACCTTCGCGATTTTGTCGGCGGGCTCGACCTCCGCTACGAAGTCATCGAGGCCTAGTTGGCGGGCGACGGCGGCGGCGGTGCGCTGGTTGTCGCCGGTGGCCATGACGAGTTTCACGCCGAGGGCGTGGAGCTGCGCGATGGCTTCACGGGTGCTTTCCTTGATGGGATCGGCGACGGCGAGGAGGCCGGCGGCGCGGCCGTCGATGGCGGCGAAGAGGACGGTCTTGCCGTCGGTCTGAAGCGTGGCGGCAAGCTCGCTGAGAGCAGCGGAAACGGAGACGCCCTCGGCTTCGAGGAATTTCAATTTGCCGACGAGCACGGCGCGGTTGTCCACTTTTCCGGCGACGCCGCCGGCGGTGACGGAGCGGAAATCGGCGACGTCGCGCAGGGCGATTTTGCGGTCTTCGGCGCCGCGCACGAGGGCGGCGGCGAGCGGGTGTTCGGAGGAGCGTTCGAGGGAGGCGGCGAGTTGCAACAGCGCGGGCTCGTCGAAACCGGCGGCGGGGAGGACATCGGTGAGGCGGGGTTTGCCCTCGGTGAGGGTGCCGGTCTTGTCGATGACGAGCGTGTTTACTTTACCGAGAAGTTCGAGGGCCTCGGCGTTTTTCACGAGGATGCCGGCTTGGGCGCCGCGGCCGACGCCGACCATGATCGACATGGGCGTGGCGAGGCCGAGAGCGCAGGGGCAGGCGATGATGAGGACGGCGACGGCGTTGACGATGGCGTAGGCGAGGCGCGGTTCGGGGCCGGCGAAAAACCAGACGAGGAACGTGATCACCGCGATAGAGAAGACGACGGGAACGAAGACGGCGGCGACTTTGTCCACGAGGCCCTGAATGGGCGCGCGGCTGCGTTGGGCGTCGGCCACCATCTGGACGATGCGAGCGAGGAGGGAATCGGCGCCGACTTTATCCGCCCGGAAAACGAAGCCGCCGGTGCCGTTGACGGTGCCGCCGGTGACGCGGTCGCCGGAGTTTTTTTCCACGGGCAGGGACTCGCCGGTGATCATGGATTCATCGACGGCGGAGGTGCCCTCCTCGATGACGCCATCGACGGGAATTTTTGCGCCGGGGCGCACGCGGAGGCGGTCGCCGGCTTTCACCTCGGCGAGGGGGACCTCGGTGTCGCCAGTGGGGGTGACGCGGAGGGCGGTGGGCGGAGCGAGGTTGAGGAGGGCTTTCATCGCACTGGACGTCTGGGCGCGGGCGCGCAACTCGAGCACCTGGCCCACGAGCACGAGGACGACGATGACGGCGGCGGCCTCGAAATACACATCGACGGCACCGTGGGTTTTCATCGCGGCCGGAAAGATATCCGGGAGGAAAAACGCGACGACGCTGTAGAGCCACGCCGCGCCGACGCCGAGGGCGATGAGCGTGAACATATTCCAGTGGCCGTTGCGGAGGGAGCGCGCGCCGCGCACAAAGAAGGGCCAGCCGGCCCAGAGCACGACGGGCGTGGAGAGGAGAAATTGGGCCCAGCGGCTCGGTGGCGAGTTGGCGATGTGCATCAGCGACGGCACGAGGTGGACCATCGCGAGGATGAAGACAGGCAGGGCGAGCGCGCCGCCGATCCAGAGGCGGCGGGTCATGTCGCGGAGTTCGGTGTTGTCGTCCGCGTCGTCGGATGCACTCACCGTTTTCGGCTCGAGGGCCATGCCGCAGATCGGGCAGGCGCCTGGGTGGTCCTGCCGGATTTGCGGGTGCATCGGGCAGGTGTAGATCGGTTTTCCCGCGGCGGGCGCGACCCACGCGGGGTTGCGCTCGAGGGCCATGCCGCATTGCGGGCAGTCGCCGGGTTTATCCGCGACGACGCCCGCGCACATGGGGCAGAAATATTTGGCGGCGGCGGGGGCCTTCACGTCGGCATCGTGAGGGTGGTCGTGCGCCGAGTGGTTGCAGGTGGGGGCGGGCGAGTGATGAGAGTGTTTCATAAGAGTGATGACGGAGCGGGTCGCGGAATCTTACACGTTGGCGTCGAATTTTAGGATCAGTGGTGTTTGTAGAAACCGACGCCTTTGATGTCGTTCCAGGCGGTCGTTTGGTGGCAGAGGAAGCACTGGCTGACATCGGCTTTCTCGACGCGTGCCACCGTCATTGAAACCATTTTGAAATGCATCATGTAGTGGCTCGGCGGAGCTTGGTGGCACTGGGCGCAGGACTGAGAGGCGGGCGACGGGTGGCGGAACTCCGGAAGCGTCCATTTGGCGGTGGCGTGGCATTGCGCGCAGTCGGAGCCGAAGAGGCTGGCGTGGCGGTCCTTCGTGCCGTGGCAAGTTGCGCACTGGAGCAAAGCCTCCTCGGGCGCGAGTTGCGGGGTGGGCGAGGGCCGGGGGCCGCGCGCGCCTTGCACGAGCCAGGCCACGAGGTCGGCGCGGGTTTTTTCGGGGGGATTGGCGGGATGCGGGAGTTGGCTGAGGCCGATGCGGGCGAGGGCGACGTGGTCCATCTCGGCGGTGCGGGGGACGCGGCCTTGGTGCTCAAGGTGGCAGGAGGTGCAGGTGGCGATGTCGACGTGGAAGGCGGTCGGCGGGCGCTGGAGGAGCGAGGTGTTGTCGGCGTGGCAGACGATGCAGTTCTTGGCCTCGACGCCTTTGAGCGGGGTGTGGCAGGCGACGCAGTTCTTTTCGAGAAACGCGTGCGGCTGTGACAGCTCACCGGGGCGGACTGCGCGCTGGACGGCGATCTGCGCGCGCGGGAAATGCAGGAGCGAGAGCGTCGTCGCGGCAGTGCCGGCAACGAGCAGCGCCAGGGAGAGGACGAGCTTGGTCATGACCACCACCTCAGCCCGAAATAGATTCCCGATGCGATGTGCGCGGCGAGCAGCGCGTAGAACGCCACGGAAATGACGATGTGGAGCACCAGCGTGCCGGAGAACCAGCGCTTCAGCAGCTCGTGCGTGCGGATCGAATACTCGAGGTCGGCGACACCTTCCGCGAGCGGGGTGACGTGGCTGGCGGATTTTTCGGATGCGCCCCACGCGTGGTCAAGGTCGCCTCGCGCGGTCTGCAGGAGCACGAGTTTGTCTTTAAGATCGAGGTTCACGAACGGCGTCAGGTAGCGCAGGACGATCCCGCTGACGACGACGAGCAGCATCGACGCGGTGAGGGTGATGCCGACGAGGCTGACGTATTTGTGGCCGGTGTGGATCAGCGCGAGGAGCGCACCGATAAGGCCGGCGTAGATGTGAATCGAGAGCCACGTCTGCAACGAGACATAGTGCTCGATGCGGTCCCGGAGAAACGGGATGCGTTTCGCGAAAACGTAGATCAGCGGGATGAGCATCAGCACCGCACCGGCGATACCAAAAACGGCGCCGAGACCGCTGCCGGCAAAGCACGGCGAGACGTGTAGAAGAAACCCGAGCCACGCGAAGATCAGCACGACAAAGGCGCTGACGACGATGGCGCGCTCGCGGTTCTTCATAGCTAGGCCTCCACGGTAACTTCGCCTTTGGGCTTCGCCTGGCAGGCGAGAATGACGCCGGTGGCCTTGTCGTCGGCGTCAAGGGCGTCGTCGATCGCCATGTCCACTTCGCCGGCCGTCATCTTCACTTTGCACAGGCCGCAGGTGCCGACGCGGCAGGAATACTGGATGCCGATGCCGAGGTCTTCGGAGAGTTCGAGAACGGTCTGATCGGCGTGGATGCGCGCGGATTTATGGTTCGCCGAAAACGTCACGAGCGGGCCGGTCGCGGGGGCGGTGGGAAGGGCCGACGGGCCCAGAGCGGGGAGCGGGGGCTTCACCGCCCCGAAGGCCTCGGTCTTGAGGTTTGCGGGCGCGACGCCGATCTCGAGCAGGAGATCCTTGATGCCGTCCATCATCGTCGGCGGGCCGCAGAGCTGGACGCGACGCGAAGCGAGGTCGGGGACCGTGCGGAGGAGAAAATCTTTCGTGATGCGACCGCGCGCGCCCGGCCAGTCGGGCGTGGGTTTCGACATGGTGACGGCGACGTGGAGCTTGGGATTGCGGAGCGCGAGCGCGGCGAGAGCCGGCCCGAAAATCAGATCGGCCGGGGCGCGGCAGCCGTAGATGTAGTAGATGTCGCCGGGCCAGGACTGCTCCGTGAGGTAGCGGGCGATGCTCATCATCGGAGTGATGCCGACGCCGGCGCCGATGAGGACGACGCTCTCGGCCTCGGCACCGGTGAATGTAAATTTGCCGACGGGGCCGCCGGCTTCGATTTCGTCCCCGACCCGGAGCAGATCGACGATGTGGCGGGAGACGGCGCCGCGCTCCTCGCGCTTGACGGTGAGATCGACGTAGGCGCGCTCGTTGGGCGACGACGAGATGGAATAGGAGCGATTCATGCGCGCACCGCCGATGCCGAACGCGACGTTGAGGAATTGTCCGGGCGCGAACGTGAAAGGTAGGGCGCTGCCGCCGGGAGTGAGCAGGCGGAACGTCAGCACGGAGGGAGTTTCACGGATGATGCTTTCGACGCGGAGCCGGCCGGCCCATTTTGCCGTCAAGGGCGCGGCGGGGTTGGGCGGCGCGGTCGAACCGGAAAGCGGCGGGGGTGAACCGGGGGGCGGCGCGCTCGCGCCGGGCTCGATGCGTCCGAACAGAGCGGAGGCCCGGCGCATCTTGAAAAAATACATCGCGAGCAGGGCCGCCGCGAAGACGACGAGCAGCGCCATCGTGAAGAGGTGAAACGGCGAGAGGCCGCGAACGCCGTGCGGGTCGGCGCCCTCGACGGGCACGGTGAGGCTCAGCTCGCGTTTGAACCACGTGAGCGCGACCTCGCGGGGCGCGCGGCCCTCGGCGAGGGCGCGGCGGGCGGTGATGCCGCTTTCGAGCTGCGCCGTGCCTTCGCGCAGACGGGTCATGGCGCTGTGCATCGCCGCGTAGTCGCCGGACTGGGCGCCGAAGTTGAGCGTGTCGAGGGCCTGGCCGATGAGGGTCGTGCCGGCGCGCATTCGCTCGCCGGCCTGTTGGGCGACTTGCGCGCGCTGCGCGGGGGACAGCGTGGGCAAGGCCATGAGCGTCGGGTAGAGTTCCTTCGGCGGCGAAGCGCCCATCATCCCCTTCATCATTTCGCCCATGCCGGCCATCATGCCGGCCGCGCCCGCGGGCGGCGCGCCGGGTGCGGCGGCGCTGGTGCCTGCGGCGGGCGGCGCGCCCGGATGATGACTGGCGTGTTCGTCCGGGGATTGGGCGTGCAGACGTGAGGTGAGAAGGAGCCCGGCGATGAGACTGAAAACGCCGTGCGCCGCCGCGCGATGCCGGCGGTCGTGCGAGCGGGTGGAGGCGGAGTGATTCACGTTTCGCCTCCAGAAGAATGCGCGGTCACATCCCTTTCATGCCGGCGGCGGGCATCGCGGCCGCGGGGGCGGGCGGGGCAAATCCGGTCAGGCTTTTGCGCTGGTCGTCGGTGAGAATTTTGCTGGCGTCGCCCACGGCCCGGATGAAGGCGAGGCGCTCGTCGCCGGTAAGTTTTCCGATGGCGGAGATTTTCGTCTGGATCGCGTCGGCATCGGGCTGGTCGGCGGCGGTGAGGGTCCACAGCTCTTGTTCGCCCTGCTGAATCGCACGATCTGCGGTGCCCTTGGCGAGGGCGGATTGCTCTTTGATTTTGTTGAGGGCGGCCTGCTGCTCGGTGGTGAGGGCGATGTGTTGCGCGTGGTCGAGGAAGAAGCCGGTGGCGCCGAGGTGGTAGAGGTGCGAGGCACCGGGGAACCCAGGGAGAGCGGATTGCGGCAGGGCATCCGGAGCGGCTCCGGCCATCGGGGCCATGCCCATCATCCCGGCCATTTCCATCTTTTCCATCGCCATCATGCCCATGCCGCCCGGGGTAATGGCCGAAGGCATGGGTGCGGCGGCGGCGCCCATCGGCATCACCTTATCCATCATCCCCATCATGCCGGCGGCGGGCGCGGTGTCGGCGGACATCCCGGCCATCGGCGGAGCCGCAGGGGCGGGGGCAGCCATGCCGGGCATGGCTGCGGGGGATTTCATTTTGTCCATGCCCATGCTCATCGCGGGAGGTGCGCCGGGGGCGGGCATAGCCGACATGGCAGAGGCGGCGGCGGTGGGCGAGGGATGCGCCGTGAGGGTGGTTTCGAGCTGCGCAACTTTTGCCCGGAGTTCTGCAATCTGGCCCGCGAGATTCGGGTCACCGGTCGCGGGAGTGGTGGGCATGAGGCCGGTGGCGACGTGCGCCGCGTGCGCCGGGTCGGGCGAGGTTTGTGCGGAGAGCGGGAGGGCCGCGGCGAAGACCGTGGCGGCGGCGAGAGCGGAGCCCAAGAGACGGGCGCGGTTAAAGAGAGAGGAACGTTTCATGATGATGTCCTGAGGGATTTTTCTTGGGCATCATCGGGCCGCGAAGGAGCGGTCCGGCACTGCCCGCCGCTGCGTAGGAGAGGAAGGGACCAATCAATTCCGCCCTCCGATTCCCACGGGATCGTGGTGGAGCGGGCGGGCGGAACGGGAATGTCGAAGAGGTGCCGGCGGCTTATTTCGTCTCCGACATGGCGACGGAGCAAACTACGGAAGCGTCGCCGCATTTGCTGCAGTTGTGCTGCATGGAATCCTTGGTCGTGCCTCTGACCAGGGTGATTTCGCCTTTGCATTCGGAGCAGGTGTGCTTGCTGCCGACGACGAAGGATTCTTCGTGGCCCTTACTCGGAGAACCGACGTGTTTGGAATTCCGGATCATGACGGTTTTGCAGGTCTTGCATTGCATCGTGACGGTATCGTCGGGGCCGACTTTCGCGGCTTCGGAGAAGGTCTTGAGGGGTTTGGTGTTCTGCCAATATTGCGAGCTGGGTCCGCCGGCGTAGGCGATGGCGGCGAACGCGCCGAGGGCGGCGGTCGCGAAGAGGAGACGAACTGAGTTGGATTTTGTTTTCATGATGTCTGGTTGATGGCGGTTGCTGACGGGAAAGGGAGGGATTTGTCTGGAGCAAGGGATGCCGCTTTTCTACAGTAGCGCACGGGGGCGTAGGGTGCTCCGCACATCTTGTCCTTCGCTGCGCGCGGATTAAGGATGCGGCGGTGTTTTCAAGGAGAGGAAGGCGCGGTGGCTCAGAACCAAGTCCGCAGACCGAACACCACAGACGTAGTGGAAATGTTTTCGCCGGAGCGGCGGACGAGGCCAGCAGTGGCGCCGAGGGCGCGCCGCCACTCCACGCCGATGTAGGGCGCGAATTGGCGGGTCACGTCGTAGCGCAGGCGGAGGCCGAGTTCCACGTTGTTGAAGCCGGAGGCGAGGGTGCGCTTCGCGTCGTCTTGCAGCGAGGCGTTGAGGTCGAGGCGCGGCTGGATCACCCAACGCTGCGTAAGCAGCTGGTCATAGCTGGCCGTGACGCGGGCGGAGACTTTGCCCCTTTCGCTCACGAAGAGCATCGGCTCGACCTCGAACCAATAGGGTGCGAGCCCCTCGACGCCGACCACGAAGTAGCCCGTCGTGTCGCGCGTGCGGCCGCTATACCGCCGGTCGATACGGACGCCGGTTTGAAAGTCCCAAAACGGGCTGAAGAGCCGGCTGTAGAGCGCCTGGACTTCTACTTCGCCCGCCTTGGAGCCTTTGGTTTCCTGTTCGCCATCGGCTTTCCACCAGAGCCGGTGATAGTCGCCGCCGATCCAGCCCTCGGCGTCGATCACGAAGGCATCGGGTGCATCGCCGGTGCGAAACTCGGCTTTTTGGAAGGAAGTAAAGGTGTTGATGGCCGCATCGTGCACGGCGGGTTCCCAACCGGGTGGAAGCGGCCGGCCGAGGTCCGAGACGTGACCCGAGTGCGCGGACTCGGCGGCCTGCGCGGTGGCGGATGAGGCGAGAAGGAACGCGAGTGCGCCCGAGAATAAAACGAGAGTTTTCGAGTTCATGCGTAATTCCTCAGGCGACGCTGAACACGCGGAACATCCCGGCATCCATGTGATAGGCGAGATGGCAGTGGAACGCCCAGTCGCCGGGCGCATCCGCCGTGACGAGCACCGAGATTTTTTCGCCGGGCTTCACGGTCACGGTGTGCTTGAGCGGGGCGAGGCCATCGGCGCCGTTTTCCAGTTCCATGAACATGCCATGCAGGTGTAGCGGGTGCTCCATCATGGTGTGGTTGATGAAGGTGATCCGCGCGCGTTCCCTGAGGCGCAGAGGGATGGACGCGGATTCGGAGAACTTCTTGCCGTCGAATCCCCAGATGAAGCGCTCCATGTTGCCGGTCACATTCATGATGATCTCGCGTTCGGGCGCGGGCAGGGGACGCGCGTCGAGTGCGATCAGGTCGCGGTAAACCAATACCCGACGGCCGTCGTCGCCGAGGCCGGTGCCGGGCTCATGCGCACGGCTGACGGGCGACATCGCCATCATGCTGTTGCCGGGTCCAAATTGGTTTTTCATTTCGGTCATGCTTCCGCCGGGCATTCCCGCCATCCTGACGTGGTCGGCGGGTGAGACTGGCGGAGTGCTCGCGCCGTGGCTCATGCCCGCCATACCGGCCATGTCAGATGGTGGCGACGCGGCGGGTTTATTCCCCGACATCGCCGCGTGCTCGGAGGCGCTCATGCCGGCCATCCCGCCCTCGTCAGGGGCTTTTTTCGGCATGGTGGATTCGTTCATAGCCGTAGCGGCCATGCCCATGTCGGCCATGGTGCGCAGCGGGCGTTTTCTGCGCGCGGGGATTTGCGCGGTGAGGCCGGCGCGGGGCGCGAGCGTGCCGAGGGCGAAGCCGCTGCGGTCGGTCGTCTCGGCAAAAATCGCGTAGGCGCGCTCCTCGGTGGGCTCGACGATCACGTCGTAGGTTTCGGCGGCGCCCATCCGGAATTCTTCAACCTCGACGGGTTTGACGTGTTGGCCGTCGGCTTGGACCACGGTCATCTTCAGGCCGGGGATGCGCACGTCGAAGTGGGTCGTCGCGGCGGAATTGATGAAGCGCAGGCGCACGCGTTCGCCGGGTTGGAAGGTTCCCGTCCACGGAGCCGTGGCCGGACGGCCGTTGAGCAAGTAGGTGAAATTCGCGCCGGTGATGTCCGCAAAGTCGGTCGGGTCCATGCGCATTTTGCCCCATTCCCTGCGATCTGCCCATGCGCGCTTGAGGCCCTGCGCGGAGACATCGTCGAAGAAATCGCCGAGCGTGCGCTGCTGCAGGTTGCTGAAATCGCTCTGCTTTTTGAGCTTCGCGAGGAGGCGCATGGGATCGGAAAACGTCCAATCCGAGAGGACGACGATGTGCTCGCGGGCGTAGGCGAATGGTTCGGGCTCGGCGGGGTCGATGATGAGCGGGCCGTAGAGGCCGAGTTGCTCCTGCATGCCGGAGTGGCTATGATACCAATACGTGCCGTATTGGCGGAGCGGGAATTTATAGACGAAGGTTTCGCCGGGATCGATGCCCTTGAAGGTCACGCCCGGCACGCCGTCCATGGCGTTGGGCAGGAGCAGGCCGTGCCAATGGATGGAAGTGCGCTCGGTGAGACGGTTGGTGACGCGCAGCTCGACATTCTGGCCATGGCGAAAACGCAGCAGAGGCGCGGGCAACGAGCCGTTGACGGTGACGGCACGGCCGACGCGATCGCCTATGCGAAAATCTGTTTGGTCGATGACCAGATCGACGGCGACGGTGTCGGCGGACGCGGAAACCGGCGACGCGACCGGGAGGGCGGGTGCGGGGTGGCCCGCGTGGGGCGACTGCGCGTAGGCCGGGGTGAACCGGGAAAGTCCCGCCCATAGTCCGACCGCAGCGCTAGCAGCCTGTCGGACTTAGGCCGTTCAAGGCGTTTGTAGCTCGATATTTGATCTTTTTGAAAAATATTTTCGCGAATATCGCACGGTGGATGCCTTAAATTTCTAAGTCCGACAGCCTGCTAGCGCGCAGAAACTCGCGTCGCGTCGTCCAAGAGGAGAGGGGTGCTGAAACCGATGAGGGTTTGAGGTCGGGCATGGGAGGTGGTGGCGAAAAGTTGAAAAAACGGAACGAGTAGCGGCACGCATTCTGAAGGCCTGACGGAGCGCGCCGTGAATGCGGCTTCCTCGAATCGGAACATACGCTTCGGGTCCGCGAACTGATATGGGGAGATGACCCACGTGGCCGTCGTCTGGAGTATTGAGTGCAAGCCGGAAGATCTCGATCGGAGAAGCAACGGGGCGATTTTCAGGCGTAAAAAAAGCCGGCACTCGGCCGGCTTTTGGGAGAGAGCGACGAGGGAGGGGATTACATCCCGGGGGTCATCATCTTGCCGTCCATGTCGATCATGTCGCCGTTCTTCATCATCATGGTGGTGCCGTCCTTCATGGTGACGGTGCCGTCTTTCATGACCTTGGCACCGCCTTTCAGCTTCATGGAATCCTTTTTCATGGCCATGGATTTGCCGTCTTTCATGACCATGATCTGGCCGTCCTTCAGCATGATGTGGTCGGTCTTCATCATGCCGCCGGCCATGCCCATGGCGTTGTCCTTCATCATCATTTTGCCGTCCATGCCCATCATCTCGCCGTCTTTCATCATCGCGGTGGTGCCGTCCTTCATGGCGACCGAGCCGTCGGTCATGACTTTGGTGCCGTTATCCAGCGTCATCTCCTTGTCCATCGGCATGGATTTGCCGTCTTTCATGGTCATCATTTTGCCGTCCTTCATCATGACGCAGTCTTTCATCATGGCGGCGTGATCGGCCATGTGGCCGTCCTTCATTTTTCCGCCGTTCGTCTTGTTATCTTTCGTGGGCTCTTGAGCGGTGAGCGAGCCCAGACAAAGGCCGAGGCCGAGGGTGGAAAGGGCGAGGATTTTAATTCGTGTTTTCATGGGTGATAGCGGGTTTCTGATTTTTTATTTTAACTGACGTAGTGGGTGGATGGGTCGGGGCTGGAAGTGGTTCGCGGTTCCGCTGGGGAAGATTTTGCAGGCTCGCGCCGGGGAATTTTTTCTTCCCGAGCGGCAGTCAAAGCCTAGCAGGCTGTCGGACTTAGGCTGATACTTGGCCTAGTAATTGCTATGTAATTGGATATGGCCCGATACGTGACTATTGACCGAGACACCCCGCTGCTGTTGCCGCCCGACCTGCGTGACTGGGTGCCGGCGGATCAC
>JANXLP010000113.1 GCA_025355125.1 Opitutaceae bacterium
GTGATCCGCCGGCACCCAGTCACGCAGGTCGGGCGGCAACAGCAGCGGGGTGTCTCGGTCAATAGTCACGTATCGGGCCATATCCAATTACATAGCAATTACTAGGCCAAGTATCAGCCTAAGTCCGACAGCCTGCTAGGCCGATGGGGCCGACGTGAAGAATATCGGCGGCGTAGATCGGGAGCAGGGCGGTGGCGCCGCCGAGGAGGACGGCGAAGAGATCTAGGCTGCTCGCGCCGAGAATGACGGGGCGTTTCCAGATAAACTCGGCGCCGCCGAGCATGTCGCGCCACGTGCGCTGGGCGGCGGCGCGGGTGGGGGTGTTAAAATAGCGCACGCGGCGGAGGAGGATGAAGAACGTAATTTCGAGCGCGACGCTGAGCCAATAGACCGAGTGGAAGCCGCCGTAAGCGATGAGGAAGCCGCCGATGGCGGGGCCGACCATGGTGGCAATCTCGAAGGTGCTGGCGCCCCAGGTGACGGCGTTGCTCAGCGTGGCGGCGGGGAGGAGGAGGGGCGGCAGGCTGCTGCGGGCGGGCCAGATCAAAATGCGGACGGTGGCGATGGCGAAGAGCAGGAGAAAGACGAGCGGGAGCGCGGGTTCGTCGAAGCGGAGTGTAACGGGATCGGCATGACGCTCGAAGTGGATGGCGACGGAGCGGAGGCCGGCGTTGGCCCAGCGCAGCGGCGCGAGATCGGGCACGCGGGCGTGAAACATCGAGACGAGGGCGAGGGCGGCGCAGAGGATGGCGGAGGCGGCGGAGCCGAGGGCGATGATACGGCGGCGATCGTGGCGGTCGGCGAGGGCGCCGGCGGGTAAGGACAACGCGAGCAGCGGTATCATGTTCACGAAACCGACGAGGCCGAGGGCGGTCGCGGAATGGGTCCATTGATAAATTTCCCACGTGACCGCGACGCCGACGGCCTGACGGCCAAGGAGGGAGAGGAAGCTGCCGACGAGGTAGTCGCGGTAGTTGGGGACCCGCGGGGCGGCGTAGGGATCGTGCGGGTGGGCGGCGGGCATGGCTGCGGGCCGACTAGCAAGCGCCGTGCTAAGCCGGAACGATGCAGTTGAAAGCCGAGAGACGAACGCCCGGAAAAGTGTCACGTATTACGTGACACTCGCTCTGTAGATGAGGGGGGAGCGACCGAAGCAGGGTGCGGGCGCGGGGAGGCGGGCGGGGCGTTTACGCGGGGTGGGGCTGTTGCAGGTGGGTGAGGGCGGCGAGGAGTTCCTCGGTGGTAAACGGCTTTGGGAGGAAATCGACGCGGCCGGCGTCGCGGAGTTTGGCGAGGGTTTCCTGCTGGCCGTAGCCGCTCATGACGAGGAGGCGGGTGGCGGGGTCGAGGGCGCGAATTTCGCGGAGGGCGCGGGCGCCGTCGAGGATGGGCATCGTGAGATCGAGGATGACCGCACAAAACGCGCCGGGCTGGGCGGTGAATTGCTGGACGGCTTCGCGGCCGTCGCGGGTCGCGACGACGCGGTAGCCGTGGCGCTCGAGGGTTTTTGTCACCATGAGAAGCACGGTGGGTTCGTCGTCGGCCACGAGCACGGCGCCGGCGGGTGCTGAGGGCGGTGGGGACGTGGGTTCGTCGGTGAAAAGGGCGGCGGGATCGGCGGCGGGGAGGTAGATGCGAAAGGTGGAGCCGCGGCCGACTTCGCTTTGAAGGGTGAAGATGCCGCAGTGGGCGCGCACGATGCCGAGGACGGCGGCGAGGCCGAGGCCGCGGCCGGTGAATTTGGTGGTGAAGAAGGGCTCGAAAATTTTGGCGCGGGTCTCGGGTGACATGCCGTGGCCGGTATCGGCGACTTCGACCCAGGCGTAGGGGCCGGCGATTTTCTCCGGACGGTAAACCACATCGGTGAGGCGTTCGGGGTCGATGGAACCGTAGCCGGTGGCGAGGCGGATAACACCGGAGCCTGAGCCGAGGGCTTCGGAGGCGTTGATGACGAGGTTCATCACGATCTGCTGGAGTTGCGAGCGGTCGGCATCGACCCAGGGGACGCCGGGAGCGAGGTCGAAGGTGAGGGTGGCACTCTTGCTGATTGAAAGGCGGAGGAGTTCGGTGGTGTTGGTGATGAGCGCGCCGAGATCCACGTGCTCGCGGACGTGGGAGCCGTGGCCGGCATAGGCGAGCATTTGGCGGCAGAGATCGGAGGCGCGGCGGGAGGCGGTCTCGATTTGGGTGAGGCTGAGGACGGCTTCGGTGTGGGCGGGTGGGAGGGAGTGTTTGGCGAGGCCGGCGTTGCCGAGGATGACGGCGAGAAGGTTGTTGAAATCGTGGGCGATGCCGCCGGCGAGGACGCCGAGGCTTTCGAGTTTCTGGGCTTCGAGCATCTTGGCCTGGATCTGGGTGCGCTCGGCTTCCTGATGCTTGAGTTCGGTGATGTCGGTGTTGGTGCCGATGGAACGGAGGGCGGAGCCGTCGGGTTTGCGGGCGATGACTTTGCCGCGGGTGGAGATCCAGCGCAGTTCGCCGCTCTTGGTTTTGAGGCGGTAGTCGTAGGAGACGAGATCGTTGCCGGGTTGGTGAGTGCGGCTGCGCACAGCATCCATATTCGCTTTGTCGTCGGGATTAATGCGACTGCGGTAAAGTTCGGGGTCCGCGGCGAGTTCGGCGTTGCTGAAACCGCTGATGGCGGCGGCGGCGTCATCGCGTTTCACGATGTTGGTTTCGTAACTGTAGTCCCAGAGCCCGTGGGCGCCGACTTCGAGCACAAGCTTGAGGCGCTCTTCGCTGGCGCGCAGGGCCTCGGCCTGGGCGCGGACTTTTTTGAGGATACGGCGTTGCCAGGCGAAAGCGGCGGCGAGGGCGAGCACGACGATCAGGCCGGGGAACAGGTAGAGTTTGAGGTCTCTGAGCCGGCGGTCGCGCAATTCGAGGGGGCCGATCCATTTTTCGTGGATGCGATCATAAACGCCGCTGGCCCGGATGCGGGCGAGGCTGGCGTTGAGGACGGAGAGCCGGGCGGAATCACCGGCATGCACGCCCATGTGGAGATTGAAATCCAGATCGGGGAAAGGCACCTCGCTGGCGGCGATGCTTGCGAGGTTCAGCTCGCGGAGAACTTTTTGACCGACAAGGCTGGTGGCGAGCACGGCATCGGCGCGGTTTTCATCAATGGCCAGCAGGGCGTCCTTGAGGGCGGGGACAAAGACGGGATGCCGGTCCCAGCCGCGGCGCTTGATGAATTCGTGGGTGAAATCGTCGCGCAGGACGGCGATGCGCAGGGAGCCGAGATCATCGCCCAACCGGAGCGCGGGGGCGTCGCGGCGCAGGAAGGCGGCGCCTTTCAACACCAGGTGAGGGACGGAGTAATCGATGTATTTTTCGCGCTCCGGGGTGTAGACGAGCGCGGCCAGCACATCGATTTCGCCCGACTTGAACTGGGCGAAGATTTTTTCCCACGGCCCCACGACGTAAGTGACGGTGAATCCCGAGTCGCGGGCCAGGGCATCCAGAAGATCGACGGAGAAACCGACCGTGCGGCCGTTGGCATCGACGGAGGAGAGCGGCTCCGCGCCGATTTCGACACCCACCCGCATGGGCGGGGGTGGGGCGGGCAAAGCGCGGGTCGGACCGAGTATGGCCAGACCAGCAAGCAGCAGAATGATTTTTAAGCCCGCGCGCACGGAATGAACTGAAATTTTCAGCGGACACGCGGATGAAAGTCAAAGCGCAGCGATATGCTTTTATGAAACGCCAGATAGAGACTGCGGCGGGGGTCATTTCGGGGAACTCACTCGCGTGCCCGCGGGTCAGCTAATAATTATCGTTGCGGAAGTTGCCGATATTCGGGGCTGCGGCGGAGGTCTTCGCGGATGCGGGGTTCGTCCCAGGCTTTGTCGCGCACGAGGCGGCGGTAGTTGTCGAGGCCGATGGGATCGGGGTCGCGTTTCAAGATGTCGCGATAGGCGCGGGTGATCGCGGCGGTGACGGAGAGGGCGTCGCCCTCATGGCTGCGACGCAGCTCGGCGCGGAGTTCGGCTTCCGTCTGACCGCGGCTGAGGGCACGGGTGTAGGCGGCGAGGCCGGAGGCGTCGGGGTCGCGGGAAAACACTTCGCGGTAAACACGGCGGACGATGGCCTCCAAATCGCGGGAGCGAAATTCGTCGCCGCGACGGATCGCATCGCGGAGTTGGTTCTCCGACCAGCCGGCGTCGAGCAAACGGCCGAGGTAGAAACGCGCGCCATCGGGGTCGGGGTCGCGGTTGAGCACGTCGCGATAGGCGGCGCGGATGGCACGCTCGGCGTCGCGGGCTTTCCAGTCGCTGAAGAGGGGGCCGGCGGGAGCGGGCTCGACTTGGAGTGAAGAGATGGCGCGGTCCCAAGTGATCTTGTTTTGCTGCCCGAGGGAATAGGCGCTGAGGTCGGGCGTGGTGCGGTTGAGCCACGTGGCGGCGCCGCGAAATTGGGAGTGCTCGAAGACGACGACGCGAATGGGCCCCTCGATGCGGACGGAGCGGAACCGGTCGTTAAATGGACGGTTCCGCGAATCGCGAATCAGCTCCAGATTCTCGATGGTGGCGGTGTCCTCGACCACGAGGGAGTCGCCGCGGTAGTCGCGTTCGGTGAAGAAAATTGCGCGACCGGCGGGGCGGGAGGGGGCCGAGGGCTGGGCGGTGAGGGTGGGCAGTGTGGAGTTGAACGCGAAGGCGAGGCAGAGCGTGGCGAGGAGGCGGAGTAGGGGTTTCACGCGAAAGAGAGGGTTGGAGTTCTTTGAATTCGGAACATGGGCGGGACGCCCATGCCACCTCGGACCCACAGGCGGGACGGCGGTGCCACTCACTGAAGGGCGGGTCGGAGACCGCGCCCTACTTTCGGAGCGGGATTACTTCGCGCGGTTCCAGGCTTTTTGGAGTTCGCCGCGGAGGACGGCGGCATCGGTCCAGGCGGGCGGGAGGCCGGTGATATTGTAGCCGGCGCCGCCGGCCCAAGAGGGGCCCATCTCGGGGCAGGCGAACATGGTCTTGTTCTTATTGGCCGGAGATTTCTTCCAGAGCTTCATGAGGGCCTCGACGAAAACGAGGTAGCTTTTTACTTCGGGCGTGAGCGCGCCGCGGTGGGTGACCGGCACCTGGCAGTGGTGGCCGTTGAAGGGGCGGAAGTGGACCTGCTCGCTGTTTTGGACGAGCTCGGGGTGATCGAGGAGGCGCGGGATGTAGTTGTCGGGGTTGAGATGCTTGATGATCGCGAGGTGCGAGAAGTCGAAGTTCATCTTGATGAGACGACCGGTAGCCCGGTGGTAGCGCTCGGCGATTTCGTAAGTTTTTTCCGGGGTCTCAGTGCAGCAGTCGCGGTGAACCTCGAGGGAGACGACGACGTCGCCGATTTTTTCAGCGGCGCGGTCGAGCGCGAGCCAATGCTTGGTGGCGAGCGCGGGGGGCGTGTCGTGGTTGTCGAGCTGGACGTTGATCTGGACGGCGCCGGCTTCCTTTTGGGCGGCGATGAGCGTGGCGAATTCGGCGGGGTCATCGGTGGAGATGAAGCCGAGGATGTGGCGGAGGCCGTGTTTTTCAGCGAGGCGGCGGTGCTCGGGGGTGACGGCGGTCGTGATGCCATCAAAGCCGGCGGCGGCCACGGCTTTGATTTTGCGCTCGAGCGACCACTCTTTGGCGGGCGAGGGGTGGCCGACGAGGGACCAGAGGTTGGCGATGTGCGCGATTTGCATGGCTGAGATTGCCGAGTGGCGATTGCGGATTGCCGATTGTAAACAGACGGAGATTGGGGTGTGCGAGGTTTGCGAAGCCGATTTCCGGGCAACCGAAAATCGGCAATCGCCAATCGAAAATTTCTTCTCGCTCAGGCGTGGCGGCCTTTGAAGGTGAGTTCGGCGACGCCGCTCTTGTCGAGGGCGCCGAGGCCGAGGGCGTTCATGCGGTCGAATTGGAGTTTCGTCGCGGCGGCGAGGGGCATGGCGAGGCCGGCTTCGGCGCCGAGGACCCAGGCGATGGTGGAATCTTTCGCGGCGTGCGCGCCGGAGAAATAGCAGGAGTGGTCGCGGTTCTGCATGTCCTCGCCGTCGGTCTTGAGGACCTGGGAATTGGCGCCGGTCTGCGAGAAAACTTCGCGGAGCATGGTGAGGTCGAGACCGAGGGCGGCGCCGAGGCCGAGGCCTTCGGCGAGCGCGGCGGTGTTCATGTTCATGACCATGTTGACGAGCGCCTTCACCTGCGCGGCCGAGCCGGCCGGTCCGATGTAGCGGAGCGCGGCGCTGAGCTTTTCGCGAATGGGTTTCGCCCGATCGAACGCGGCGCGCTCACCACCGCACATGAGGTAGAGCGTGCCCGCGCGCGCCTGCGGAATCGACGAGGCCATGCACGCCTCGATCACCGCGGCGCCGACCGTGTGCGCGCGGTGCTCGATCTCGACGTGAATCTTCGGCGAGACCGTCGCGCAGTTGACGAACAGTTTTCCCTTCGCGTCGGTGAGCAGGCTGTCGCCGCTCGCGGCAAACACGCCGAGCTGCGCCGCATCGTCCGTCACGACCGTGAAGATCAGGTCCGCCGCGGCCGTGACCGCCGCGAGCGAAGTCGCATGCGCCGCGCTGAGTTCCGCCGCGAGCGCCGCCGCGGTGGGCG
>JANXLP010000222.1 GCA_025355125.1 Opitutaceae bacterium
GCCGCACCTTCGGCGAGCGCCTCCTCAAGAAATTCGGCCACGACCCCAAGCCCTACGAGGACTACCGCGAACTGCTCGCGTCCCATCCTGAACTCGACGCCGTCATCATCGCGACGCCCGACTTCAAGCACGCCGAGCACACCGTCGCCGCCCTCAAGGCCGGTAAACACGTTTACTGCGAGAAGCTCATGTCCAACACCGTCGAGGGCGCCCGCGCGATGGTCCTCGCCGCCCGTGAGACGAAAAAACTCCTTCAGCTCGGCCATCAGCGCCGCAGCAATCCGCGTTACCAACACGCCAAAGACCAAATCGTGACCGGCAACCGACTCCTCGGCCGCGTCACCAACATCAGCGGCCAGTGGCACCGCGCCGTCACCGACGACTTTGGTTTCCCCGCCAATCAGGGCATTTCCGAGGCCAAGCTGCACGAATACGGCTATGCCAACATGCACGAGTTCCGCAATTGGCGCTGGTTTAAACGCTACGCCGGCGGCCCCATGTCCGACCTCGGCGCCCACCAGATCGACGTCTATAACTGGATGCTCGGCGTGAATCCCCGCATGTGTATCGCCAGCGGCGGCGTCGATTACTACAAGACCCACGAGTGGTATGACAACGCCATGGCCATCTTCGAATACCCCACCAAAGAGGGCGTCGTCCGCGCCACCTACGAGGTGCTCACCACCACCAGCGCTGGCGGCGGCTATCACGAGTATTTCATGGGCGACGAGGGCGCGTTGAAGATCTCGGAGAACCCAAAATACACCAAACTCTACCGCGAAGCCCGCGCCCCCGAGTGGGATCAATGGACCGCCAAGGGCGTCGTCGCCAGCCCGCTTTCCGGCGATGGCGCGCCACCTCCCGTGAAACCCTGGGAGAAATTCGGCGTCAAAAAACTCGGCGGTCCCGCCAAGGCGTCCACCGTCGATGTCCGCGAGACAGCCGCGCTCTCCGCGTGGGACATTCCCGTCACCCTCGACAAAGCCATTCACCAGCCTCACCTCGAAAATTTCTTCGACGCCATCCGCCTCGGCACCCCGCTCAACTGCACCGGCGAGTCCGCCTTCGCCACCGCCGTGACCATCCTGAAGATCAACGAATCCATCGCCGCCGGTAAAAAACTCACCTTCGAGCCCGGCGACTTCATCGCCTAAAACCTTCTTCGTTCTGCCTCCTCTCCGAAACCCGGAACCCGAAACCCAACCTCCGAAACCCGGAACCAACCTTCTGCTCTTCCATGAAACGCTCCCGTCTCTCCATCCTCCTCGCCCTTCTCGCGCTCACGAGCGCCGTCCGCGCCGCGGATACCGTTCCCCTCCAGATCGAGCTGCCCAAACCGCTCTTCGCCGGCACCCCGCGTCCCATCTCGCTGCCTAATCTCGAAAAACCCCGCGTCGGTAAACGCCCCGATCTCATGGTCCCCGCCGGCACCGCCCTCCTCTCCAAGGGCAAGCCCGTCACCAGCAGCGATTCCCTCCCCGTCATCGGCGAACTCACCTTCATCACCGACGGCGATAAATCCGGCACCGATGGCACCTACGTGGAGCTCGGGCCGACGCCCCAATGGGTGCAGATCGATCTCGGCGCATCCGCCAAAGTCGCCGCCGTCGCCATCTGGCACTTCCACTCCCAAGCCCGTGTTTATCACGACGTCGTCGTGCAGGTCTCCAACGACAAAGATTTCAAGACCGGCGTCACCACGATCTACAACAACGACGACGACAACTCCTCCAAACTCGGTAAAGGCACCGACCTCGCCTACATCGAAAACTTCGAGGGCAAACTCCTCGACGGCAAAGGTGCCACCGGCCGCTACGTCCGCCTCTCCAGCAACGGCAACACCTCCGACGAGTTGAACCACTACTGCGAAGTCGAAATTTACGGCACCCCAGCGAAGTAAGGTGGAGCCCGCTCTCCGAGCGGGCTTCCTCAGCGTAGGGGCGGCGTTCACCGGCGCCCTCCAAAGAAAAAAGGGCGGACAAAAATGTCCGCCCTTTCTTGTGCCCGCTCCGCTCACTCTCCTAACTTCGCCCCATGCTTTACCCCGTGAGCCGCTGGCTGCCCCTCGCACTCGTTGCGTTGGCCGCGCTCTGGCTGCGGACTCACGACCTCGCGCTGCGTCCTATGCACGCCGACGAAGCCAATCAAGCCGTCAAAACCGGCGAACTCCTTGAACACGGCCGTTACGCCTTCGATCCGCACGACCACCACGGCCCCACGCTCTATTACGCCGCGCTCCCCATCGCCTGGCTCCGTGGCGAAACCACGCTCGCGACGCTCTCCGAAACCACGGTCCGCCTCGTCCCCGCCCTCGCCGGGACGCTCGCCGTCATTTTCCTTTTTCTCCTCGCGCAACCTCTCGGCCGCTGGCCCGCCCTCGCCGCCGCCGCGCTCATGGCGGTGGCGCCCGCCTCCGTTTACTACAGCCGCTATTTCATTCAGGAAACGCTCCTCGTCACGTTCACCCTCGCGCTGTTCATCTGCTCGCAACGCTGGTGGCAGACCGGTCTCACGCGTTGGGCCATCGCCGCCGGCGCCTGCATCGGCCTCATGCAGGCCACCAAGGCCAGTGCCCCACTCTTCCTCGTCGCCGCCCTCGTCGCCGTCATTGTGACGCTCCGTCCCCGTCCCATGACTCGCCGCCCGCGTCGCGACGTCATCGTCGCACTCGTCGCCGCCCTCGCCGTCGCCGCGCTCTTCTACTCATCCTTTGGCACGCACTTCTCCGGCCTGCGCGACGCCCTCGGCACCTACACCGCCGTCTCCGCCCGCGCCGCCACCGGCAGCGGTCACGAAAAACCGTGGTGGTATTACCTGAGTTTCTTCGGCTGGCACCGCGAAGGCGGTCTGCTCTGGCAACAGCTCGCCTTCTCCACGCTCGCCTTCTGCGGCGTCCTCGTCGCCTTCGCTACGCCGCAAAAAATCCTCCGCTGTGCCGCGCTCTACACCTTCATCATCGTCGTCGCCCTGTCGCTCGCGCCCTACAAAACCCCGTGGCACACCGTTCACCTCGTGCCCGGTTTCGCATTCCTCGCCGCCGGCGCACTCGCCGCGTTGCCGCTCCGCCTGTTCGCGTTCGCCACCGCCGGCATCGTGCTCGCACTGCAATACAAGCAGACCCAACTCGCCGCTTTCCTCCGCCCCGCCGACGCCCGAAACCCCTACGCCTACGTCCACAGCTCGCCCGACGTCCTGAAAATCCGCGCCCTCGCCAAAGCCGCGCTCACCCGCACACCCGCCGCCCCCATCCGCATCATCAGCGAAGAATACTGGCCCATCCCTTGGTATCTGCGCGCGCTGCCTCAAGCGTCCGTCGGCTACTGGTCCACCCCGCCCGCCGCTAGCGACGGCGCCCTCATCATCGCCTCCTCGACCCAAGCCGTCGCCATGCGCCCGCTCCTCCGCGCCCGCTACCACGAGTCCTACCTCGGCCTCCGCCCCGGCTTCCTCCTCGTCGTCTTCACCCCCATTGCCGCAGCACCATGAAGCCGACACCGCACTATTCACTCGTCGTCCCGTTCTACAACGAAGCGGGCAACATCCTTCCGCTCACCGCGAGCGCCGTCACCGTCCTCGATTCCCTCGGCCGCGACTACGAGATCATCCTCGTCAACGACGGCAGCACCGATGCCACCGCCGAAGAGATCGCCGCCTGCATCGCCCGCTGGCCCCAGTGCCGCGCGCTGCACCAACCCCGTAATCTCGGCCAGGCCACCGCCCTCCTCGACGGCCTCCGCGCCGCCCGCGGCTCCGTTCTCCTCGCCATGGACGGCGACGGCCAAAACGACCCGCGCGATTTCCCGCTCCTCATCGCCCCGGTCGAAGCCGGCAAGCTCGACGTCGCCTGCGGGTGGCGCCACGACCGGCACGACTCCTGGCTACGCCGCAAAATGTCCCGGCTCGCCAACTTCGTCCGCAGCCGCGTTCTCGGCGACCACCTTCACGACAGCGGCTGCCAACTCCGCGCGATGCGCCGCGAAGTCGTCGCTGCACTTTTCCCGTTCGAACTGCTCCAATCCTTTCTCCCCGCGATCCTCATCGCCGCCGGTTTCCGCGTCGGCGAGTTCCGCGTGCGCCACCACCCCCGCACCCGCGGCGAGGCCAAATACGGCCTCCGCCAACTCTGGCTCCGCCCCACCCTCGCGATGTTCCGACTCCGCCGTCGCCTCCACCAGCGACCCTAGAATCTCCGTGTCCGCCCCCCTGCCAAAACCCACCATTTCCCAGAGGGAGTGTCACGTATTACGTGACACTTTCCGGCCTCTCCTTTTCCGCAAAAAATCCTCCGCGTCGTGAACACGCCCGCGTTTCCCGAATTCCACCACGAGGCGATGGCCACCACCTTCGCCATCGTCATCGCCGATCATCCCGCCGAATACGCGCGCCAAGCCGCCGCCGCCGCCTTCCGCGAACTCGACCGCCTCGAAAGCGAACTCAGCCGCTACATCGAATCGAGCGACATCGCCCGCGCCAACCGCCTCGCCTGCGGCGAAACCATCCGCATCGGCGATGACGCGCTCCACTGCCTCCTCCTCGCCGCCGACGCCTCCCTCGCCACTCACCGCGCGTTCGACGCCGCCTACGCCTCCGAGCGCTCGTCCGGCCAACCCCTCGGGGCCCCGCTCTTCACGCTCGATCCTGCGGCTCACACGCTCACCTCTCAAGCCGCCCGCCTTCACCTCGATCTCGGCGCCATCGGCAAAGGCTACGCCCTCGACCGCATGGCCGCGCAACTCACCGAATGGGCCATCACCACCGCCTGCCTCCAAAGCGGCGGCAGCACCGCCCTCGCCCTCGCCGCTCCCACCGACCGGACCGGCTGGTCCATCGGTATCGGCGATGGCCCGACACATCGTCTCCTCTCACTCAGCCACGTCGCCCTCAGCGGTTCCGGCATCGCCGTGCAAGGCGCTCACCTCATCGACCCGCGCACGCGCGAACCCTCTGCTCACACCGCGCGCACCTGGGCGCTCGCTCCCACCGCCGCGCTCTCCGACGCCCTCTCCACCGCTTTTTTCATTCTGCCCGACACTGACATCGCCGCCTTCTGCCAAGCCCATCCCACCATCGGCGCCGCCCGTTCCCAATCGGACATTCAACTCAACGCTTACGGCACGCTCACCGCACTCACTACCCCATGACGATCCCCCATCAGATGAAAATTCTCCAGATCGAGGCCCCCGGTCGCGCTGTGTGGAAAGACGCCCCCGTGCCCATGCCCGGCCCCGGCGAAGTGCTCGTCCGCATCCGCGCCGTCGCCACTTGTCCGCACTGGGATCTCCACATCCTCGGCGGCCAGCCGATGTTTCCCGGCCATTCCCTCACTTACCCTTATCTCCCCGGTCAACCCGGCCACGAAGCCGTCGGCGAAGTCGTCGCCCTCGGTCCCGATGTGAACTCCCTCCGCGTCGGCGCGAGCGTCGCCGTTTTCCGCGACACCGGCCAGCGCCCTCAAGGTTGCTACGCCCAGTTCAACGTCTCCCGCGCGGAAGACCTCCTCGAAGTCCCCTCCCACCTCGCCGCCGCCGACATCGCCTCCCTCGAACTCGCGATGTGCGTCGAAGTTTCTTTTCAACAGCTCGCCCGCCTTGGCGGCATCGCC
>JANXLP010000228.1 GCA_025355125.1 Opitutaceae bacterium
CGACGCCTTCGGTCCCGAGCGCCGCCTCGGTGTCGCCATCTCCAGCAGCTACTCAAAGACCTATAGTTTCCGCGACCGTATCCAGATGCAGCACGCCGAACTCGACGGGCGTAACACCAACGCCCGCGCGCTCGACGACTATTACGAGCGCATCCGCGCCGGCGTCGGCTCGAAGATCGAATACCGTTTCGATCCCACGACCCGTGTCTACATGGACCTGAGTCTAAATTATTTTTCTTCCTATCTCGCTCGCGTGAACTGGCAGGGGGCCGCGAGCAACCGGTTGGTCGCGGACTACGGCGTGGTGAGCCGCGCCGCCATCGAGGCGGGCGCCGTGCCGCGCACGACCAGCGGAGCCGCAGCGGGCGTCGCCCCTGGCTACACCAACACCTATACCGAAATGTTGAACGTCAACTGGACGAATCAGGTGGCCCAGGAAAACAAACGTTCGCACCAGTATAAGGTCGGCATCGGCGCGGAGAAAAAATGGACCGACTCTAAACTGGAGTTCTCCGCGTCCTACAATCCGTCCTCATACGACAACAACTTCTTCGGCTTCACCTCGACGCTCGCCGGTCCCGGCATCGCGATCGACACCTCGCGCGATTCGACCCGCCCCGTTTACATCCAGACCTACGGCACTTCCGTCGCTTACGGCACAAATTTCAGCCGCTACCTTGCGCAGCGCTTCGAGCAGCCCGACATCACGCGAGAAGAGGTTTCTTCTCTGCGCGCCGACTACGAGAAGAAGTTCTCCGACCTCCGTTTCCCGATCACGCTCAAGACCGGCGTCAACTACCGCCACCAGCACCGCTGGTATCGGACCTATCGCCCGGTATGGAACTACGTCGGCGCTGATGGCGTGCGTGGAACGAATGCCACCACCGGTCTGAACGACGACAATATCGCGCAGTTCCGCCAAGCCGCGCCCGGTTACGGTCTGTTCAACAACCGCTACCCGCAGCGCGACAAGCTCACTCTCGCGCCGGTCGAGGCGCAGTTCCGCAGCACGCCGGCCTACTTCGCGCCCAACGCCACGAGTGTCTCCTTCCGCGCCCCGGCGAGCATCGCGTCCGAAAGCGTGCCCGCTACCTACGTGCAGGGTAATGTGAAATTTGGCGATCTGTCGGTGCTCGGCGGCGTGCGCTACGAGGCCACGGATGTGCAGGCCCAGGGTGTGTTCAGCGACTCGCTCAATCCCAACCAGACGATCCTCCGCAAGGATGGCGACTACGCGAAATACTTCCCGAGTATCCATTTTCGTTACGAGCCGCGCCGTGATATTGTGATGCACGCCAGCTATTCGACCAGCAGTGCGCGTCCCGCGATCAGCGTGATCGTGCCCGGCACCACCGTGAGCTACAATTCGGGCACGGGCCTCGGCTCGGTGTCTCAGAATAATCCCGGCCTGAAGCCGCAATACACGGAAAACTACGACGTCTCGCTCGAGTATTATTTCGAACCCGCGGGCGTGCTCTCCGGCGGTTGGTTTCATAAGGATATCCGCGACTTTATCCAGGGCAGCACGCGTGTCATCGGCACGGGCGCCGACAACGGTTTCGGCGGGAATTACGCCGGCTTCGATTTCGCCACGCGCACAAATCTCGGCAGCGCCAAGATCGACGGCCTCGAGTTCAACTACAACCAACGCCTCACCGGCCTGCCCAAGCCTTTCAACGGTCTCAGCGTCTTTGCTAACTACACGAAGCTGACCACCTCCGGCCGTTACTCCGACGGCGCCAACG
This sequence comes from Opitutaceae bacterium, assembly GCA_025355125.1. GTDB lineage: Bacteria > Verrucomicrobiota > Verrucomicrobiia > Opitutales > Opitutaceae > Tous-C4FEB. Next base: position 1,746 of record JANXLP010000228.1, read on the forward strand.
TCCTCGCGAATTTTGTGCCCAAGACCTATAACGCCGGCTTCAGCTTTGACTGGCGCGGCTTCGGAGCGCGCATCGAATACCACTACAAGAGCGCTTATGTGAGCGGCGTGGATAACAGCAATTTCCTCTTAAGCACGACGGTGGCTGACGACCCCACGGTGGATCTGAATCTCTCCTATAAATGGAAACCCTGGCTCACCGCCTTCGTTGACGTCGTCAACGTTTACAACAACTCGCCCGATTGGTATATCGGCAACAGCCAGCGTATCGTCATGAGCGAGCTCTACGGCACTCGCGTGAACTTCGGCATCAGCGGCCGCTTCTGAGGTCGCCTGCGTCCATGATCGGTAGGCCGGCGCGCATTGGGCGCGCCGGCTGCTTTTACCGCTGCGAACTTCCCTGCTTTCAATGCCCACACCTCCTGCTCTGCGCCAAGGAGTCTTCGCCGCTCTCTGGATTCCAACCGATGCCCGCGGCCGATTGATGAAGCGCGCACTCGCCGCGCACCTCGCCTTCCTGCGCGCGAGCGGCGTGCACGGCGTGCTTGCACTGGGTAGCACCGGAGAGTTTGCCCGGATGGATCTGGCTCAAAAAAAAGCGGTGCTCGCGGCGGTCGTCGAGCTGGCCGGCTCGCTGCAGGTGATCGCCAACATCACGAGCATCCGGCTCGATGAAGTGATCGCCCTCGGCAAGTTCGCCCGCCGCCTCGGCGTGGCCGGGGTGGCGCTCATGCCGCCGATTTTCTATCCGGTGTCACAGTCTGACATGTTGGAGTTTTTCCTGCGGGCCTCCGCGGCCGTGCAGTTGCCGGTCTATCTCTACAACTTCCCCGAGCTCACCTCCAACCGCATCGGCCTCGAGCTCATCGCGAAGTTCGCCGCGCGCGCCCCCATGGCGGGCATCAAGCAGAGCGGCGGCGAGTTTGCCTATCATCAGGATCTGATCGCGCTCGGCCGGGAGAAGAAATTCTCGGTATTCTCCGGCGCCGATACGCGGCTCGCCGAGGTCTTCACGCTGGGCGCCGCGGGCTGCATCGGCGGCCTCGTGAATTTCGCGCCGGAATACATGGTGGCCATCTATGACGCCTGTCGCGCCGGCCGGCCCCAGGACTGCGTGGTCGAGTCGGCCCGGATGAATGAAATCGGTCCGATCGTGGACCGGATGCTGTTTCCCCTGAGCGTGGCGACCGGCATGGAAGCGCGCGGCTACGAGCCCGGCGCGCCGAAGATGGTGGTGTCCGCCGAGTCGGCGAAAATTTACCGCGGTATCGTCGCCGATTTCCGCCGGATGTTCAAGGCGTGGGACCTGCCTGCGCGTTCATGAACGTGTTCGCCCGGACGCTCGGCACCCTGTTCATCGCCGCGCTTCCGCTGCGCGCCGCACCGGCTGCGTTGAAGCCGGAGCGTCAGCTCACCTTCGAGCCGCGTAACCACAACCTCGACAACAACGATAATTTCTCGCCCGACGACCGCTGGCTCGCCTTCGATCCGCGCGAGGATGACACCGCCATTGGCGGCAACGCCATCGTCGCGCGCGTCGATCTAGCCACGGGCAAAATCACCGAACTTTACCGCGAACCCCGCGCACAGCCCTGGGGGCCCGGCGTCGGCGCGGCGAACATCAATCCCGTCGACGGCAGCGTGGCCTTCATCCGCGGTCTCGCCGGCGCCACCGCCGCGCGTCCTTACGCGATGTGGCGTCGCGGCGGCGTCTACGTGCGGCCGGAAAAGCCCGACGCTATTGGCTTCCTCGATGCCCGCGATGTGATCGCGCCCTTCACGCCCGGCGCCCTGCGCGGCGGCACGCACCGCCATGAGTGGAGCGGTGACGGCCAGTGGATTGGGTTCACGTATAACGACGCGCTGCTCGCCGAGCGCGAGGAACGCACCGGCGAGAAAGTGAACCTCCGCACCATCGGCGTCGCCACGCAGCGCGACCGCGGCCCCGTGCGCGTGCCGGCCGGCCCCGAGAATAACGACGGCGAGATGTTTGCCGTAGTGGCCGTGCGGGTGGTGCCCGCGCCGCGTCCGGGCTCCGACGAAATCAGCCGCGCCTTTGCAGATGCCTGGGTGGGCCGCGATGGCTACCGCCGCGCCGATGGCGCCTGGCAAAAGCGTGCGCGCGCATTTCTGGGCACGCTGCGCACGAACGGAGGCCGCGAGCTGACAGAAGTTTTTATCGCTGATCTGCCCGAGCGCATCGACGTGCCTGGTGAAACCGGGCCGCTCGAAGGCACCGCGACGACGATGCCCCAGCCACCACGCGGCACGACGCAGCGCCGGTTAACATTCACCGAGGCACGAAAATTTCCCGGTGTCGTCCTCGAGCCGCGCCATTGGGTGAGGAGTTCGCCCGACGGCACGCGCATCGTCTTTCTGGCTAAAGACGACGCGGGCGTGGGGCAGGCGTTTTTGGTCGCGCCGCAGGGTGGCGAGATCACGCAGGTCACGCACCAGACGACGCCCGTGCAAAGCTGCGTGCGCTGGAGCCCGGACGGCAAAGCCCTGCTCTACGTGAGCGGCAACGCGGTGACCGTGTGCGACGCGACCCCGACGTCGCCGACTTTTGGCGTCGCCCGTGCGTTGACCACGCGCTCCGAGCAATTGCCCGAAAACGCGGTGTGGTCGCACAGCGGCAACACCATCGCGTTCAACCGCCGCGTCCTCACCGCCGGCCGCTGGCGCCAACAAATCTTTCTCGTCGAACCATAGCATGAAGTCCGAGCCACTCTCGGATCTTTCCCCCATTACCCCATGAAAAAATCCTCTCCGCTCACAACCCTCGGCCTCGCGTTCATGGCGACCGCGCTCGCCAGCTTCGCCGCACCCACTCATCCGGCAATCCTCACGTCCGAGTTCATCCACGAGCCGACCGCGTATCCCCAATGCCACGCTTCGACCATCGTTGAGACCACGCGCGGCGAACTCCTCGCGGCGTGGTTTGGCGGCACCGCGGAATCCAACCCCGATGTGTGCATCTACTTGGCGCGCCTCGAAGGCGGCCGCTGGACCACGGGCGTAAAAGTGGCCGACGGCGTGCAGCACGATGCGAAGCGTTACCCGTGCTGGAACCCCGTGCTGTTCCAACCGCGCGACGGCCCGCTCCAGTTGTATTACAAAGTCGGTCCCTCGCCCGAGACGTGGTGGGGCATGCTCATAACCTCGGCGGATAGTGGGCGCACTTGGTCTGAGCCGCGCCGCCTGCCCGAAGACGTGCTCGGGCCGATCAAAAACAAACCGGTCCAACTCGCCGACGGCACGTTGGTCTCGGGCTCGAGCACCGAGAACCACGCGACCAAGCGCTGGGACGTTCACGTGGAACGTTCGAGCGATCTCGGCCGCACATGGCAGCTCACCGGCCCGCTCGATTCCGGCGGAAAATTCAATTCCATCCAACCCAGCGTCCTCACCCACGCCGACGGCCGCTTACAACTTCTCTGCCGGAGCAAAGAGAAGACCGTCACCACGAGTTGGTCGCGCGATCAGGGCCGCACGTGGAGCCCGCTCGTCTCATCGGGTTTGTATAATCCCAATTCCGGCAGCGACGCCGTTACGCTCGCCGATGGCCGGCAACTGCTCGTCTATAATCTGCGTGAACGTGCGGGTGGTGCGCCGAGCAACCCGAAAGCCCACGCCCTCGGCGGCGCCCAGCCCGGCCTCGCCGACGCCAACGACGACTGGGGCGTGCGCTGGCCGCTCAACGTCTCGATCTCACCCGATGGCGAGCGCTGGGATATGCGCG
>JANXLP010000115.1 GCA_025355125.1 Opitutaceae bacterium
GTGATCCGCCGGCACCCAGTCACGCAGGTCGGGCGGCAACAGCAGCGGGGTGTCTCGGTCAATAGTCACGTATCGGGCCATATCCAATTACATAGCAATTACTAGGCCAAGTATCAGCCTAAGTCCGACAGCCTGCTAGGCAAAAGAGTCCGTGGATGCCACGCGCCTTGAGGATATCCCGAAATCGCGCCGCTGTTAGGCCCGGCTGTAGATACCAGAAATATTCGAGTCGGTAGCCATGGGCCTCGGCGCAGGCGAGCGCACTATCGAGAATTTTCTTCAAATAGGGGCGCTCTCCCCAAGGCTCCTCTTGTGGATAAAAACTGAATGCCGCGAGAGTGGCGCGATAAGTCGGTCGCACAGAGCGGCGCACTTCGCCCATGAGTTCGGCGAGACGGGCGTTGGGGATGTGGCCGGCGTGAATGGCCGCAGCGCGGATCTTTTCTTGCAACGCAGGCGATATCCGCGGGCTGTTTTTCAACGCCAGCGAGACAGCGGTGGGCGAGACTCCGAGCTGGCGGGCGATAGCGCGGACACTCATGGCAATTGCTCGGCGGTCAAACTGAACCGGCCGGCGGCCCGGGGCGCAAGGTGGCGCCTTCGTTCCAACTGCCTTCCACGAGTTCCACCTTGGGATGATCGGGGGGGCCAAAATCGCGGAGCATCAGCCGCCCTATCAACATTTCCAGCGCGACCGCGCCCATCAGCCACGGATTCTGGCAGATACCCGAGTAGCGTGCTGGATCGGGGTTTTTATCGAGCAGGGCGATGCCTACGTCGCGGGGCACGCGTAGTCGGCGCTTCGACAACCAGGCCTCCACGCCCGCAATGTAGGGTGGATACTGGTGGAGCACGATGACATCGGGACGGTTCGCATCGAACCAGCGAGAGAACTCAGCCTCGTTCCACGTTTCCGCACGTAGGATCGGCAAGGGCGTGCCGCTTAATTTTCGTTCATGATAACCCACCATCATGGCGGAATAAACGAACCCTGTGCGGCGGTCGCCGTTGCCCAGCATCGCGAGGCCCGGACGATGGTAGCCCCGGCGCGAAAGCTCGACAAGGAGGAGATTGGCATCCGCGGCGAAATGGCTGAGCACGCGGTGGAGGCGGTCGGGAATGGAGGCGGCGTGCGTGACGACGGCGAACTTCCGCAAAGGCTCGGGAAACATTTCATCGGGATCGGCGCTGCCTAGGCAGAGCAGGCCCTTGATTCCGCGGGCATCGAGGATTGTCCGCAGCCGCTCCAGCGTTTGTCCCGGGCGCTTCACCCAAAATTCTTCCAGCTTGTAACCGTGCTGCTCGGCGCGTTCCCGAGAGCCGTTGATGACCAATTTTAAATGCTCGAACGTGGGACGCTGACTCCACGGGCGCTCTTCGGGATAGAGGGAAATGAGGCCGATGGTGGCGCGGTAGGCGACGGGTTGGGCCTGTCTCACCTCACTCATCATTTCCGCCAGGCGGGCGTTGGGCACGTAGCCAAGGGCACGGGCGCGCTTCTTTATCCGTTCGGTGAGGGCCGTCGAAATGCGAGGACTGTCGCGCAAGGCGAGCGAGACTGTGGTGGAGGAGACGCCGAGCTGGCGGGCGATGGCACGGAGACTCATAGCGAAGATTTTGTCGATAATCGTAGCGGATTTACTGGTCCCCAACGGGACGCCCTGACGCAGTTGGACGGCGACGGATGCGATCCTTATTTGCGATCCAAAATATCGTAGTGAAGTCCGGTGTCACGTCGTCCTCGATTGAAGCGGTCGATCTCATCGTCCGTCGGTAGTTCAATCCGATATTCGTCGCGGTAGAGACCGATCTGCTCGGATGGAATTGATTGGAAACCGGGAAGATCGCGCAAAATGCGTGCATCAGGTTTCAGGTGAAAATCATGACGGGCGAGATCAACAAAGCCTGGGTCGGTGTCGTAGGCTTGATTGGTGCCGGAGGCATAACCTGCGGGCGCGGGCGTCTCGACCCCGGCTTTAACGATACGCCAGAGCCAGGACGTTCGCGTGTTTACCGTGACGTTGTTTTCAACTTTAGCATCCGTGGGGAGAGCGCTGACGAAGACGAATCCGATGGTGCTCTGCACCGCGATGTTGTTACGGCAGTCGATCGATTGTGGTCCCTTGGCCTGCGAACCGATCTTGTAGAGGAAACTGGTGCCCCGTTTGCCGCCCGAACTCTTGAGAAAGGCGAGGTTGCCAAACAACGTCATGTCTTGGTGGTCGTGGTCGAAGTAAATGCCGTCGCCGTCGTCGCTGTCGTGCATGAAATTGTAGCGAAAGGTATGACCGCCGAAACGCCCGACGATATCGTAGGAGTAGAAAGCCCCCACGTCGTTGGAGACGGTGCAGTAGCGAAATACCTCGTTGAATTCGAAGAGGCTATCCCAACTTCCAAAGAGCACACCGGCGTGGGGGGTATCGTGAATGAGATTGTGGGAGACGGTCATGCCGACGGCGACGTGGTGACCGCCGCCGCCGCCGCCAGTGAAGCCGCTGTTCACTGCGGGGGCGTAGACCCGCTCGATTTCCGCGAAATGGTGAATGTGGTTGTTCTCCACCCGGTGTCCGGCGCGGATGCGCGGCGTGCTTTTCTCGTCGCCGCCGCCGAGCCAAACACCACCGGCACCGAGGTCGTAGAGATCACAGCTCTGGACCGCGTGGTCGTGGCCTCCGTCGAGCACCACACCGTAGCGATCTACATTGCGCACCGTGCAACCGGCGATGAGCACATGGTCGCCGCCCTTTACCTCGATGCCATGCTCCAGAGCCGCCTCAATGGTCAGTCCTCGCAGGGTGACATGAGACGCACCTTCCAAGCGGACAACCGGCGTGGCCGCATCAGCGAGCAGGATTTCGTGGCCGGCCAAAGAGGCGGGCGGGTAGAAATAGAGCTTCTGATCGACAAAATCCACGCACCACTCCCCGGGCTGGTCGCATTCCTCGAGCAAATTCATCAGCCAGTAGGACTCGCGTCCATTTCCTTCGGGCCGCGTGTATTTGTTGCCAATGCCACCCTGCACGGGTTTCGCGAGAGTGACGGTGCGTTGGTTTACGTCGATTGCGGCCACGCGCACGGCTTCGTTTTGCCATGCTACGCGCCAGTAACCTTTCAGCCAGACGCCATGCGCAAGGACGCTGGCCCAGCGGGCATGGGCGTCGGCGAATTCGTCGCGATAGGTGAAGACGCCCCCCAGCGAATCCGGAGGGAGCTTTGCGGCGCTGGCGGGCGCACGCCAATTCGCGTCACGCGGGCCACCGGCGTTATCGAGCACGCGCTTCATAGTCATCATGCCCTCGCCGTTGGGAAAACGTGAGAGAGGGAGACGCCGCCCGTCGAAAAACAAGTCGGGTAAGCCGCCGCGGTCATTGAACACTTCGGGCGGCATGTCGCGGTGTTTAACCTGAAGCTGCGTGAGATCGAGGGCGACGATCTTTCCGCGCAGAGCCGGATCTATTCGGGCGAGGGTCGTGGGATCTGTCACGACTGCGAAGGCGGCAGGGTCCAGCGAGCGCGCTCCGACCAGTCGCACCTTGGAGCCTTCTTCGTTGCGATAGATGACAGGGGCTCCGGCCGAGCCCGAGTCTGCGGCGGAAAGGGTGAATCCCTCGCCCATAAAGTAGTTTCCGGTGGCAAGCCAGACGGTGAGCGGTTCACCAGGATGGGTGCGCAGGAGTTCACGTGCAGCATCGCGGGCGTGCGTCAACGATGCAAAGGGCTGGGCGCGGGTGCCACTCGCTTGATCGGAGCCGCCCGGTGCGACGTGGATTTCGGCGGCGGACGCACTCCCGATCAGGGCGCAGATAAGGGTGGCCGTTAAAAAACGAAGAGCAGTTTTCAAGGGATTCACGGGGTGGTGGGGATGCGCAGCGGTTCTAGGGTGGGCACCGCAAAGTGAAAAATTGTCCAGGCCAGCAGATAGGACGAGCCTGCGATGAAAAAGAGTCCGGTGAAACTTCCGCTCGTCGCGAGCAGGTAACCGGTGAGCAGCGTCATGAGCGATGTGCCGATCTGGCCGGCCATGCCGCCCAAGCCGGCGACTGTGCCGACGGCTTGGCGCGGAAAAAGATCGGAGACGACGGTGAAGAGATTCGAGGTCAGACCCTGGTGGGCGGCGTGCGCCAGGCCGACCAAACCGATGACGAGCCAAAGATTGTGCGTCTGCGTAACCGCGATCACCGGCACCGTGCACAGGCAGCAAATCAGCATCGCGGTTTTACGCGCTCGCGTGATCGACCAGCCGCGGCGGATCCAGTGAGTAGAAAGCCAGCCACCACCGATGCTTCCAGCATCAGCGATGACATAGATCACAATGAGCGGCAGTCCGAATTCTTTGATGCTCAGTTTAAACTGCTGGCTGAGAAACAGTGGGAAAAGCGCGCCATACCAGAACCAGATCGAGTCCGTAAGAAACTTGAAGGTCAGGTAGGCCCACGTCTCCCGGCGGCTAAGAACGGAGCTCCATTTTACTTTGCCGGCGGGCTCGACGGGATCGCTGAGAATGTAGTCTCGCTCGGCGGTGGAAACATGCGGACTTTCCTGAGGCTTGCGATAGAGGCGCAGCCAGAAAACGAGCCACAAAAATCCTGTCGCACCCGTTACGAGGAAAGTGGCCCGCCAACCGAAACTGAAAAACATCCACGGCACGAGTGCAGGCACGATCATCGCACCGAGGTTGGAGCCCGCCTTGTAGAACCCCGTGGCGAGGGCGCGTTCGCGGCGCGGGAACCACTCGGCGATAGCCTTCATGCCGCCCGGGAGGTTGGCGGGCTCAGTGAGACCGAGCCAGAAGCGCACGAGCTTGAAACCAAGGAGACTGGCCATGCCCGCGTGGAGCATGGCGGCGACGCTCCAGAGGGCCACAGAGATGGCAAAGCCGGCGCGGGTGCCAATCAGGTCAAAGAGTCGTCCGGCGAGAATGAAGCCAATGGCGTAGGCGACCTGAAACCAGAAAATGATGTCCGTGAATTGGGTCGGCGACCAGCCGAAGATCTTCATCAACTCCGGTCCCATCACGCCGAAGACCTGCCGGTCCATGTAGTTGTTGGCGATGGCGAAGAAAACCAGCGCACACACCACCCATCGGAAATGCCCTGCGCGAAAAGGAGGCGCGGCGACGACGCTCACGGGTTTTGGTTAGATGCCGCCGCCGTAGGTTTTTCGCCCATCGACAAGATCCACTGCCGGATCAAGTCGATGCCGCCTGCATCGGGGACCTTGGACCCCATCAACGGCATGCGACCGCCTTCTTTAAGGCTCAATCGATGGAAAAGTTCCGATTGTTCGGGGTGACCGGGAATTACGAGCCGCGAAGTCGGCCCCAGTAGCGGCACCAGTGGGCGTCCGCGAATGAGCCCAGTTTTTGCGAGTGGCAGGGAATCAAGTAATTGAAACTCGGCACGCCCGCCCACACCACCGGCACGGTGACAATGGGCACAGTTGACGGAAAGGTAGGAGCGCGCTCGTAAATCGAGCGACTCGCCCACATCGGCGGGATTTACCAACCGCGGTCCTGCCGTGCTCGAGGTCGGCGCGGCCTCAAGCCGGCCGAGACGCGTCAGAGCGGTAATCTGGGGAACCACCCCGCCGTGTAGCACGCTGTAGTCGGTATCCCGATCAAGCTGACTAGATACGAGGCCAAGCACGAAGTCGGTCTGGGCGGTGTGGCAGACTGCGCATTCGGAACGGCTGGCATAATTCCACGTGACACCGGTCGTTCCTGGCACGGCGCGAACTTCGCCGGCGGGAGCAATGAGCTGGGCCTCGGTCTGCTCGGCGTTCCAAGCATATGTGTAGAAATTCCAAGTGCCGCTTTCGCGATGCATCACCTGCGTTTCCACGCGCCGTGGTCCAGAGGAAGCCGGCAGTTCGAGCGTGCGGACCACCGCGGCGCCTTCCGGCAGTAGCCATGAATTTTTTTCCGCGTAGATTATTTTCGCACCAGGCGGTAACGCCAGAAGACGGTGGGCCTCTGCTCCGTCCGACCAGAGTGGCGCGTTGATTTCATAGGGGATGACACCCGGCGCCGGCGTGAGGGTTTTTGTCGAGGCGAACAGTCCCGTCTCACTCAGCAGGGTTGGCATTGCAGCGGTTGAGGTCTTAGCCGGGGGCGCGGGAATCAGCCGGTGGATTTCTCCGTCGAGACGCACCATGAGCACTTCGCCGGAGCGCTCCTCTCCAAAAGCGAGCGGACGTGCGCGGGTCTCGGCGATACGCTGGAAATTTTGCGGCGCATTTCCGTCCCAACGAAACGCCCACAGCGCACCGGTCACATAGTCACCAAAAATATAATTCCCGGTCAGGGCTGGGATTTTTTTTCCACGGTAGACGAGCCCGCCGATGACCGAGCGCGCCTCGGCGTGCGATAACTCGATAATCGGCTGCGTGGCGTGCGGATTCGGGCCGGCGAGAGTCAGCGTGCGCTTGAAGGGATGGCTGCCCTCGAAAACGCTCCAGCCGTAGTTGGCGCCCCTCCGAATGAGGTGCACGCTCTCCCAACTGTCATCGCCATTGTCGCCGACCCAGAGATCGCCCGTCGGCGAGAAATTCATGCGCCAGGGATTGCGGAGACCGTAAGCCCAATATTCCGGCAACACGCCGGCCAGCCCGACGAAGGGATTATCAGGAGGCACGGAGTAATTTTTTCCGGCGACTTCGTGGTCGACGTCGAGGCGCAGGATGCCGCCCGTGATGATATCGACACGCTGGCCTATATTTCTGGGATCGGCGGGGGGGCCGCCGTCTCCTGTGGAAACGTAGAGAAACCCTTCCGGGCCGAATTTTACGTCGCCACCATTGTGGCCGTCGCTCGGCCAGCGCAAAAGCACACGCTCACTCTTCGGATCGATGCGCAGCGGAGAAAACTCTGTGACGGTGAAACGCGCCAACACGTCTTCGGAGGGTTTAGGCAGGAGGTGATTGTAGACCACGTAGACGTGCGGCACCTCTGGAAAGCGCGGATGAAACGCGAGCCCATACGTCTGCGTCGCTTCTTTAAAGTGTGCCGGCAAATCCAGCATCACGTCGGCCTGGAGCACCGTAGGCTGATTGGGAAAAGTCGAAATGGGCCCGTCCGATTCGATCACGAGCAATCGCTCGGGCTCGGTAGCGGCGGACTTAGTGGGAACAGACATGATGACAACGGGCCGCCGTAATTTGAGTTTGGGAAAGACCCGCTCGGTGGTGGTGGGTAGAGCGTTGCCGCCAGTGCCGACAAGGTGGGAGTTATCCCAAGCGGGTGGCGGCGTTAGAGCAGCCGTATTCGGCGGCGAACTAAAGTCGGCCCGTAATGCGAACGTGAGATCGCTGTAATCGAAACCATTGACCTTGTCGGTTGATCCGCCGGTTACGATCAAACGGTCAGCGACCACGCCGGCCGCGCCCCACGAAAGTGGGCGAGGCAGGGCGGGACCTTGGCGCCATGTGCGTGCGGTGGGATTGAAAATGCGCGTCTCCGCCTGATCGCCGATATCGCGCCCGCCCATGATCCAAATCTCACCGCGCCACGCCGCCACCTGCGCCGAGCGCGGCTTGGTGGGGCCGGGGAGGGTCGTCCAGCGTCCGCTCGCGGGGTCGAATTCCACGAGTCCGGTCGAAGGCACGCAGATGTAAAGTTTTCCTCCGAGACTGGCTCCGGCGAGCGCCCACATCTGCGAAGGACCGTCAGGCTCGCGACGCCAAGCGGTCTCGCGATAGCCAATACTGAAAACTCGGCCGGGAGCGGTGCGCCCCGCCGCGCCGATAACGTAGAGGCGTTCGCCACCTACGAGGGCTAGCGGCGCAGGCAACGCCTCCGGCAAATCCGGACCGCGAGTGAGCGCGCCCGACGCAGGATCGAAGATTTCCACCGCGGCCTCCGCCTGGCGAGATCCGTCGGCACGGAGCGTGTAGCCACCGACTACCCAGACTTTTCCCGCAAATGCGATGGTCCCGCAGTAAATGCGCGGTCGGTCAAATTTCGCGACGACGCTCCAGGTCCAATGGGCGGGATCGAGACGCCAGATTTCGTCGAAGGCGTGGGGCATGCGCGGGTGCCCCCACGTTTCCGTCGAGCCGCCCGCGACGTAGAGAAGGCCGTCTACGATGGCTGCGGAGAGATCGTGATTGCTCGCTGGCATCTTGGCGACGACTTCCCAAGGGCTGGCGGGTTCGGTGGCGGCGTCGAGGCGCACGGCGCAAAAAATAAAAATGAGAGCGCACAGGGCGCGCACAGGGAATATACGACGATGCGTCATGAGAGAAAGGCCGCCGCACCCCGCGCCTGCCATCGGTAGGCGACGAGGGAGTTGCGCCAGAAGAATTTTTCGGCGGCAGCGCTGCCGCCGGCGGAGAAATAATCCGCGACCACGCGATGGACCGTGCCATAGGTCGAGACGCGGTCGCTGACCGGCCAGTTACTGGCGAAGAGCACGCGGTCGGGTCCGAAAAGATCGACCAGTGTGTCGAGCACAGGGCGATAGTATGAGAGATCGGCAATGGCCGGGCCGGCGGCCGGTCTGCGGACGACCTCGGATATTTTTATAAAAATATTGGGCTGCGCTGCGGCCTCGCCGAGAGCCGTCTGCAACGCGGCGACGTTGCCGTCCCATTCTTTGAAGGGGAGATGGTCGACGACAACACGTAGTGTGGGGGCGATCCGCGCCAGACGGACGGCGGGGGCGAGGATTGCGGGCCCTCCCAGCACATCGACGGTCAGGCCGGCTTCGGAAAGGAGATGAACGCCGGAAACAAAAGCGGGCGTATCGAGGATTTTTAGGTCGGACGATTTCAACCGCAGGCCGCGAAAGAGCGGACTCGCGGTGAACCGCCGCAACTGCGCCGCAAACTGCGGAGCGTCGATGCGGAGGTTGCCGATGACGCCGACGATCTCGTCGTTCGTCTTCGCGAGGTCGAGGAGCCAGGCATTGTCCTCCAGCCAGTCGCTGGCTTCGACTACGACCGCGCCCACCACGTGATACGGCGCAACGGTTCTACGGAAATCTGCCGGCAGATGGGGCGTGTAGAGGAGCGCATCGGTCTTGGCGGGCCAGGGTATGCCCTGCGGACGGCGGGGATCGTAAAGATGGATATGCGTGTCGATGGCCGGAATGGACGCAGAGCCCGCAGAGGCGCGGGCGACGCCGGTCGCGCTGGCCAAAGCGGCGGTCGAGAGCAGGAAATCGCGGCGCGTCATGGCGACGGGGAAGCGGACGAAGTTTCCGTGCGTTCGCCGGTGTTGAAGTCGAGCACGAGCCGGTGACCGGCGTGGGCGATTTCGTAGCGACCAGAGCCATAGGGCGAGCGGCAGTAGGGATTGTCGAAGCGAGCGTAGTCGCCGAGTGCTTCGGCCTGGCCGTCAACCCGCAACGGGCCCTCCCAGCCGAAGGAAACTTCGCCGATGCCGGGCGCCTCGTAGCGCACGGCGAGCGCAGAAGCCTCGATGGGGGCTCGGGAAATTTTTTCACGCCAGACGGCAAACGGGCCGTCAACCGCCTCGCGGCCGAGCTGGCAGAGCCAGATGTTTTGTCGGCCCTCGGCGATCAGACCCTCGCCGCCGAGCACGCCGTTTTGGGACCAGGCGGTCGGCTGGTGGGACCAAAGCGCAAGATAGCCGCGGCCCTTGCGGGCGAAGGTCCAGCCGTCTTTTTGAGCGACCTCGTCGAACACCGCGCGCCGCAACACCGCGTAGGTGCGCGGCACGAGCGTGTCTTCGCTGGGGCTGGGCGAAGGCGAGGCGTTGCCGCCGGCGTCGGGCGGGAAAACGGTTTTTGGCCCGGGAGGCTGCTCGGCCGGGATGTTATAGACGGCGACGAGAATGTTTTTTCTCTGGGCGTTGCGCGGAAACCGCCCCTGCCAGTATTTCGAGGTGGGGCCGGGATTGATCGTAAAGACCGGAGTGTCGGGGCCGAAGGTCGCCTGCCAGATGTGCTGTTGGAAGCCCGGCGCGCCCTTGCGATAATCCTGCGCGGTGGAGAGCTGGTAGTCGGGCGTGCGGTAGGTGATTTTGTCGACGCGTTGCAGGCTCGTGCGATCAAGATCGGGCGCGGCTTCGCCCTTCGCGGCGAGCGCACGATAGGTGCCGAGGACGGCGTCGCCGTAGGGTTTGATGACGACTTGGTAGCGATGCAGCGTCTCGCGCCAGAGGTCGGTTACGCGATAGCCCGCCTCGATGTTTTCAACGGTGCGAAACTTGCCGCCCTCGTTGAGCAGCCAGAAATCCTCGGGCTTGGTGTAATCGAGGCCGAACTTCGCGGCGTCCTCGATGAGGAGGCTCTGGCGCTCGCGATTGACCGACTCCGCCGGGAGATCGCGGGCCACGGCCACTACGGCGTCGGCGACTTGATACCGTCGCGCGGTGGCGAGGGCGACCGTGGCGTCGCCGCCGCCGGGCGAGCCGAGACCCCACGCGAGATATTGTAGCGAGGAAGTTCCCTCGCTGCGGCCGCCGTTCAAGATCGTGCCAGTGTAGCAACGTCCGTGGGACGTGCCGTAGGTCCCACGGAAAGAATCGACCGCCATGTCGAAGAACATCACGTCGAGCAGCATGGCGGCGCGTGTCGCGACATCGGTGTCGGCGGCGTATTCGGCGAGGGCGAGAAGCGCACTCATCGTTACGGGATAGTAGCTGTTCGAGTCCCACTCGCTGAAGCCGACCTTCGCCTTGATCGCAATCCAGCGGAGGATACGCGTGCGTGCCACGTCGCGATGCCAGCTGCCGCTCCGACCGTTGTTCGAGAACGTGGATTCTTGGAAAAGCTGTCCCGCAAGATACTCCGCAGTGTGGTAACCAATCTGGTGGTTCTCACTCCACATCGAGAGGAGGTCGGTGCCAGGCTCATCGACCCAGTATTTGAACCGCAGTAAGCTTTCGCGGATCTCCCCTTGAAGGACCGGCGAGACGAGGTCGCTCCTGGTATTCACGAGCCGGAGCAGGTTGACGGCGTCGAAGTCGGCGGTGTCCTCGCGCCGGTCGATCTTTGTGAGCGAGCGCTGGATCGCCTTCTCGTCGATCGGTCCGCGCCCGAGGGCTATGCGGGCGAGCTGGGCGCTGACATCGGCACGCGATGCTGCGCCGGCGGACGCAAGGACCTCCAGACGTCGTGAAGCAAAATCACTCCGCGGCTCACTGGCATATGTGCCTGCGGCTGCGGGCTGTGCGGACAGCGCTTCACCTAGCAAGAGCAGGGCGGCTAAGATAGAAATTGAACGGAACGGGAGCACGGTGACGCAGGCGGGGTGGAGTGACCAGTCGCCGCCTCTCAACTTCTCCGCAACGTCTGCCTGAGTTGGCGTAAACCAAACGAGCTGGAAATTACTTTTGGAAGAAAAGAATGTTATGTTCGACCGAGGGGGCTCCCAGTTACTCACACCGCTCAAGGCTTTGCGCTCCACTACAAAACCGCGAGCAGAGGTAACTTTTGATGGTGATGGGCGAGTATCAGTTTACGCCAACCGGCAAAGTTTTCGCTTTCATATTTTGGCAGAGATTTGATCTACGCGGTCGCCGAGCGGCGTCTGATATACCCCCCCCCATCGTTCGTCTAGATTTCTAAGTTAGACGTTTCCCCGGTCAGAAAAAATACCCCCCATGAAACTACCCCCTGCTCTTGCTTGTGACTACTCATTGCCATGGATCGCTAGCGGACTCGCGCTGACAGCTTTGGTTTTGGTCTCTTCTTCTCCTCTTCTTACTGCGCAAACCGCGCCCGTTGCACGACCCTCGGCCCTCACAGGGCCCGATGCAGTCGTTCCGGCCTCTGCCGTGGTGCTTTCGCCTTTCCGGGTGGATACCGACAAAGACGATGGCTTTGCCGCATCCAACGCTGGCACCGCCACCCGCCTTTCGCTCGATATGAAAGACGTGCCGGCGGCGTATTCCGTCATGACGCGTGAATTCATCGACGCGCTGGGGATAACCAATGTTCAGGACGCTGCCGCTTGGGCGCCCAATGGTTCGGGCACACCGCCGGAGGGTAACAGTCAGGATGCGTTCCAGCAGCCAATGCAGTTTAACATTCGCGGCGTGAACAATAATTCGGGCCAGCAGCGCAATAACTATCTCACCGCCGGCACGCTCGATAGCTACTCGCTCGAGCGCTACGATTTTGGCCGGGGACCCAATGCCGCGCTCTTCAACATTGGAGGTGGCAACGCGCTGGGCGGTGGCCTCGGCGCGCAGACCAAACGCGCGCGTTACGATCGGGCCTTCGAGACGGTTGCACTCACCGGCGGCTCGTGGGGTTACAAACGCACCACGCTCGACGTGAACCGGCCGCTGACCGACAAGCTCGCCGTGCGCGGTAACGCCGTGTGGTTTGATCGTAACGGGTGGCGGTTGAACGAATTTGAAAAGACTAAGGGTGTTACGGCCACGGCTTCGTATCTTATTCGTCCGAAAACCGAACTTCGCATTGAGGGCGCCTATGACCGCACCGAGCGCAACATTCCCGCAGTCTCCATCTTCGATGGCGTAACGGGATGGGACGGCGTCACTGTGTTTAGTGGTCCGGTGACCAATGCCATCTACGGCACGCAGACCGCGCCGGGCACTCCTAATTCCTTCGGACAGGTCCTGACCTTTCAAGGCGAGCGCCAAGGCGTGGATCGCTACTCGGGGCAGTTCTACGTCTGGGATCCGTTCTCCGGCCAAAACGTAATTCAGAACTATCAAAACACCGCGTTCACCCGCCGCGGGGATGCCACCGCCAACACGCCCATCCTCGCCAACGGCGCGCTCTACATCCGTTCGCTGACACCCGCTGGCGCCGCTGCGCTGCCCGTCGGTAACGGTGCCACCGCTTCTGGCGCCCCCACCTCCACCACGGTCAACGGCGAGGTGAATTTGCTTTATCAGCCCAACCTCCCCAGCGACCGGTTCGATCGCGCCATCGCCAACTCAAAATTTCGGCTGCCCGGCAGACGTTTTACGCAGGCGCCCGACGCGTCGATTCTCATCCAAGACACCAAGGACGTGAATCTCGCCCTTGCCCACCAGCTCGGCGACCACTGGTTTTTCGAGCTCGGCGGCGACGTCAACAAGGTCAACAACCGCAGCATTCGTAACGGCATCGCCGGCGCCAATTCACGCGAGGTGCGCATCGATATTAACCAACTCCTGCCAAACGGCGTCGCGAATCCGCACTTTCTGGAGCCCTACAACGACATGCCGTATGAGTTCATCTACCGCAATATCATCAACCGCGGGCTGCGTGGCTCCATCGGCTACCGCCACGATGCTGGCAAATGGGGCGACTACACCGTTGGGCTCAATCTCTCCGCCAGTATTCGCACGACCCAGAATCGCACCCGCCGCTACAGCATGGCGACTCTGCCGGATTCGCGCATGTGGCAGAACTCGGCGGACCAGGTCAATATCCGCCAATATTGGAGCAATCCCTTCCGTCCCTATGGGGAAAAGGACATGCCAACGTCCCTCGTCCGTAACGTTTTCGCCTCCGATAATAACAGCTACACCGTCTCCAACGAAAAAATCAGCCCGCGCTGGGTGCGGAGCGACTGGAACGATCAGGACGAGAAATTCAACAACGCGGTCCTTGCGCTCAGCGCCAAATATTTCGGCGGCAAGCTTGTCGTGTTGGCGGTGCCGCGCTTCGACACCTACAGCACTCTCCTCCGCCAGCGTCCCGAGTTCGGCGACCTCCCGAGCACGTGGGCTGGCACTGACCTCCTCTACAAACCCAACGCTCCCGCAGATTGGGCGAACCTCAGCTACATTCCCCGCAACGCCACGACGGGTGTGCCCACGTCTGCGATCGCAATCCCCGCGGCCACCCGGCCTCGCGTGAATGCACCCGGCGTCGTCACCAACAACGGCGTGCAGATCGGCAATCCCATCTACGCCGGCGACCGCTTCCGCAACGATTACAGTCCCCCCGAAAACAAGGGCCACGGACTTACGGGTAGCTATGGTTTTGTCTGGCACGCGCTCCCCTTCGCCTCGGTGGTCGCCAACTACTCCACCTCTTACATTCCGCCGCCGCCAAATGCCTTCACTCTCGATAATGATCTTGCCGTTTCACAGACCGGCTTCGGCTACGATGGGGGCCTCCGCTTCAATTTCTTTGGCGGCCGCCTGACCGTAAACACGAATTATTTCTTCAACCAAGAGGACCATCAACGCGTAGCTTCTCTCGTGACGACTTCCGTCAACGGACTCCTCTCGCGCAACGCCGCCACGGATCCCAGCTCCGACGGCCGCAACAACCGCGGCCTCCCCGACATCTTCGGTCAAGACTACCAGTCCGCCAAGACATCCGGCCTCGAACTCGAGGTCGTCGGCAAGATCACTCGCAACTGGCGCATGATGTTCAACGCCGCATCAGCCCGGGTATTTACCTTCAAGCGGTTTCCTCAAACCAAGATTTTCGTGCCGGAAAATGCCGAGGCCTACCGTCAGGTTCTTGAGGACGCCGGCGGACGGTTGGACACCTCCCAACACCCCAATGGCGCTCCCGGACTGGCGACCGTCAACCCGGCGGTTATTGCGGCGGTTGCTACCGAACAAACCAATGCCGTCGTCGATTATAATAATATCTGGGCCAACTTTGCCAACGTCGTCGGCGATCAGCCCGCCCAGGGGCAGGACCGGATCACCGTGAACGTGTTTTCGGATTACACCTTCGCGGGCGGATATCTTCGGGGCGTCCGTTTCGGGCTCGGCGCGCAGGCTCCCGGCCGCAATTACGTCGGCTCTCGCTCCGCCGACACCATCGTCGATCCGGCTAATCCCAATCGCGCTATCGACGACCCCTCCGTGGATCAAACCACGCCGGTCTACGTCAAGCGCCCCACGATCGTTACCGCCACACTCGGCTATAATTTGAAACTCAAAAGCTGGGCGGGTCGTTCCGTTAACTTTCAGCTGGTTGTTAAAAACCTCCTGAACGACCAGACCCTCGTTTATCAGGGCCTCGATGTGGTGGCCCGCCCGCCGAACGGTGACTTCACGAAGCCCAACCGCGTCACCGTC
This sequence comes from Opitutaceae bacterium, assembly GCA_025355125.1. Classification (GTDB taxonomy): domain Bacteria; phylum Verrucomicrobiota; class Verrucomicrobiia; order Opitutales; family Opitutaceae; genus Tous-C4FEB. The sequence goes on from JANXLP010000115.1 coordinate 14,969, forward strand.
GCGCCCCGCAACGGCGTCTACACCGAGCCACTTAGCGTCCGCTTTACCACCACGCTTAACTTCTAAGAGCACTCCATGCATCCTCCCATGACTCGTCTTTCGCGCCTTCTCTTCGTTGCCTTGTTTGTCGTCACCGGGCTCTCCGCGGCCGACTCCGCCCGGCTCAAAATTCTCATCGTCGATGGGCAAAACAACCACGCGTGGGCGACGACAACTCCGCTCCTGAAAAAAATTCTCGAAGACCCCGGGCGCTTCAGCGTGGACGTGTCGACCACGCCCCCGAGCAAGCCGCGGCTACCGACCTTGCCCAAGGATGCCTCGCCGGAGCAGAAGCTCGCCCACGAGCAAAAGCTCAAGGCCTATGCCGCCGAGGAGGCCGGCTACAAGGCGGGCACGCCGGCGCTGTGGTCCGCCTGGCGCCCGAAATTCGCCGGCTACGCTGCGGTCGTGTCCAACTACAATGGCGACCGCTGGCCCGACGAGGTGCGCAGCGCCTTCGTCGCCTACGTGAAGCAAGGCGGCGGCTTCGTTTCCTACCACGCCGCCGATAACGCCTTCCCCGACTGGCCCGACTACAATGCAATGATCGGCTTGGGCGGGTGGGGCGGTCGCAATGAAAAGTCCGGCCCTTACCTGCGTCTGCGCGAGGGCGTCTGGGCTCGCGATCTCACGGCCGGCCCCGGCGGCGGGCACGGCGCGCAGCACGAGTTCCTCGTCGAGGCGCACGCGCCCGATCACCCGATCCTCCGCGGACTGCCCACGCGCTGGATGCACGCCAAGGACGAACTCTACCACGGCCTGCGCGGCCCGGCGGAAAACGTTACCGTACTCGCCTCCGCCCTTTCCGACAAAACCAATGAGCGTGAGCCCATGCTCATGGTCATCCCCTTTGGCCGGGGCCGCGTTTTCCACACCACGCTCGGCCATGCGGTGGACGCGGTGAACGGTCTCGGCTTTCAGGTAACCTTTGCACGCGGCGTCGAGTGGGCCGCTACGGGTGCCGTCACCTTGCCCGCTCCCGCCGAAGGCGCTTTGACGGCCGATCGCGCCGCGTCGCGCCAAGTTTCCCTGGCCTCGGGCGCTCCCGCGGCTGCCACGCCAGCGACGCCTGCGCCCGCCCTGACCGCTGCGGTCGCGCAGCCGGCCGCACCGGAAGCGGCGCCGCTTCCTCCGCAACCCCGGCCGCCCTACCTTTCGCCCGCCGAAAGCGAAAAATTATTTCAACTCCCCGCCGGCTACCGTCTCGAGTTGGTTCTCAGCGAGCCGCAGATCGAAGCGCCCGTGGTCACCGCGTTCGATGGCAACGGCCGGATGTTCGTCGCCGAGATGCGCTCCTACATGCGCGACATCGACGGCACCAACGAGAAGACGCCCACCAGTCGCATTTCCCTGCACTGGTCCTCGAAGAACGACGGCGTGTTCGACCGGCACTCCGTATTCATTGACGGCCTCGTGCTGCCGCGTCTGATACTTCCGCTGCGTGACAGCCTGCTCGTGCAGGAGACTGATACCGGCGATATTTTCGAATATCGCGACACCGACGGCGACGGCATCGCTGACTCCAAAAAGCTTTTTTTCGCCGGCGACCTGCGCAAGGCCAACCTCGAGCACCAGACCAGCGGCCTAATCTGGTCTGCTGACAACTGGCTCTACTCGACATATAACTCCTACCGTATCCGCTGGACTCCGCATAGTGTCGTCAAGGAGCCGACCGCGCCCAACGGCGGCCAGTGGGGGCTCACCCAAGACGATGCCGGCAAACCTTGGATCGTGAATGCCGGCGGCGAACTGGGCCCCCTCAGCTTTCAACAGCCTATCGTTTATGGAGCGTTCACCATCCGCGGCGAGTTTACGGAAGACTACAAGGAGGTCTTTCCCCTCGTGCCCATTCCCGATGTGCAAGGAGGCACCAGCCGCTTTCGACCCGTTGAGAAAACCCTCAATCATTTTACCGCAACCTGTGGCGCAGAAATTTATCGGGGGAATCGCCTGCCCGCCGATCTCCGTGGCGATCTCCTCTTCTGTGAGCCAGTCGGCCGACTCGTCCGCCGCACTAAGATCGAAGTCCGTGACGGGGTGACCTACCTCAAAAATGCCTACGAAAAATCCGAGTTCATCCGCAGTTCTGACCCTTACTTTCGCCCCATCAACCTTGTGACCGCTCCTGACGGGACTCTCTATATCACTGATATGTATCGCGGCATCATCCAGGAAGGAAACTGGACGAAGAAGGGATCTTATTTGCGCGGCGTCATTCAGCAATACGGCCTCGACCAGAACATCGGACGCGGTCGCATCTGGAGGTTGGTTTATGAGGGCCAAACACCTGCGCCCGCCCCGCGACTCCTCGACGAAACACCTGCCCAGCTCGTCGCTCACCTTGCAGATCCCAACGGTTGGACCCGGGACACGGCGCAGAAACTTCTTATCCTTGCGCAGGACCAAACGGTCGTTCCCGCGCTTCAGGCAATGGCACGCACGCATGCCGATCCTCTCGCCCGCGCCCGTGCCCTCTGGACCCTTGAGGGCCTGGAGGCTCTCGACGGCGCGATGATTCGTGAGAAGCTCACCGATGCCGCCCCCGCCGTTCGCGTCGCCGCGATCCGTGCCGGCGAATCTGTCTACAAACGCGGTGATGCCTCGCTTGGCGCAGATATACTCGCACTCGTCAAAGATCCCTCTCCTGACATCGCCATCCAGGCGATGATGTCGGCCAATCTGCTCAAATTGACAGACGCTAAAATCATCATCCAGAAAACTGCGGTCGCCAGTTCGTCTCGGGGTGTGAAGGAAATCGGTGCCCAACTGCTCAATCCTCTTTCGGGCCAAATCGCTTCAGGTTATGGAGCCGCGCAAAAATTGCAGCTCGAACGCGGCCAACAGATTTTTATGGAGCTTTGTTTTGCCTGTCATGGTGTCGACGGTCGAGGGACGCCGCTCGACGGTAAAAACGCTACGCTCGCGCCACCGCTCGCTGGTTCTCCCACGGTCACCGGGCATCGCGACGGCGTGCTCAATGCGCTGATCTTTGGCGTGAGTGGACCTATCTCGGGCCACACCTACGATGCGCAAATGACCCCGATGGGTGCCAACGACGATGCGTGGAT
>JANXLP010000014.1 GCA_025355125.1 Opitutaceae bacterium
CGGCCGCCTTGCGGACGCCTTCCTTTTTCAGATTCTCCCAGGGCCGCTCGCCAGAGCGGCCCTTTTTATTTCACTGCGCTGACTCCGCATCCGCCGCGCCATTGATTTTGTGGCACGCCCACTCCGCCCGTGGGTCTGACCCCAAACTCCCCCTTCCGTCTCCATGAAGCTCCTCCGCTCCGTCTCCTTCCTCGCCCTCGTCGCTCTCGCCACGATCTTCCTCTCCGGCTGCTCCACCGCGTTGAACGTTCACAAAGCCGTCAGCCTCGCGCCCTACAAACGCATCTACGTCGAGAGCCGGCTCTCCGACAATCATCGCCTCGACGAACAGATCGCCAACGAACTCAAAAGCTACGGCGTCGATGCCACTTTCGGCGTCCCTACGATGCGGCCCGACAAAGTCGACGCCATCATGACCTACGAAGACCGCTGGCAGTGGGATTTTAAAGACTACCTCATCGACATGCAGATCGACCTCCGCGAAGCCCGCGGCAACAAGCCGATCGCCACCGGCCACTATCACCAAGCCGGCATCACCACCAAGTCCTCCGCCGAGGTCATCCACCTCATCCTCAGCCCTCTTTTTAAAAAGTAGGGCGGCGTCTCCGACCCGCCCTCCACGCCCGCGCCCCGTCCCACGCCCCGCGCCAAATAAAAAAACGCCCGCAAGCTTTCGCCTGCGAGCGTCGATCCTAACTCCGTCTTTCAGTCCTCAATTTTCAAAACCTCCGAATTTTCGCTAGCTCTTCAGCCTTACGGCAGGATCACCGTATCGACCACGTGCACCACGCCGTTGGTGCCGACGAGATCGGTCGCGACGACCTTGGCGTTGTTCACCATTACGCCCATGCCGTCGGCTTTGATGTTAAGCATCTTGCCGTTAACCGTCGGCGCCTCGCCTGTCTTCACATCAGCCGCCATGACTTTGGCCGGGACGACGTGGTAGGTGAGGATGGCGACGAGCTTGGCCTTGTTTTCCGGCTTTAGCAGCGATTCGACCGTGCCCGCGGGCAATTTGTCGAAGGCGGCATTGGTCGGCGCGAAGATCGTGAACGGACCGGGCCCGCTCAACGTTTCGACGAGCCCGGCGGCCTTCACGGCGGCGACGAGCGTGGTGTGATCGGGCGAACCGATGGCGATCTCTACGACCGTTTTGGCCGAGGCCAGCGAGACGAGACCGGTGCAGAGCGCGAGGGTGGCAAACAGGGAACGAAGCTTCATGGTAGTTATTTACCTAACAGTTGGAGTGTATGCGGCCGGGTGGACAAAGTCCTACAGTCGCAAACCCTGCTACGCGCGTATGCACGCCCCGGATGCACGCCGTCTGCGCGTGTTAGAAATCGCGCCGTCTCCCATTAGTCCTGCGCACGGTTTCACACCCCGCTTGCTTTTCCCAACCAACGGAGACCGGACCTCCCGGTCCGTCCCCTAAAACGCACCGCGCTCGCCTACGATTTCTTCCCGTCCAGCCCGAGCGCCCACAGGATGCCGCCGCGCACGTGGGCCTGAAACTGCTGCGCCACCTCAGGCGAATTCATGCGCCCGTTTTTGTCGGTGTAAGCGGGGTCCCAGACGTCCTCGCGGTGACCGAGGGACGTGTAAAACACCCGGCCCTTGCCGTGCATCTTCGTCCACGCGACCGGATAGTCACCGGGCGTGCCCTGCTTCGCTTTGATCTCGTCATTCGACTTCATCAAAGTCTCCAGCGAAAGCAGCCCATGCACGTTCGCGCGCTCGAAATTCTTCATCTGGTAAATCTCGTCATAGACTTTCCAAACCTTCGGCAGCGCCGCGCACGCCGCGTGATCATGATCTTGGTTGATCGCCTCCACCGGCACCTGCGGCCCGTGGGTCTTAAACGCCGCCCCGATCATCCCCACATACGGCATGAACGTCTTAAACGTGTCCGTCGCCGCATGAATCCCGACGAACGCACCGCCCGCCGCCACCCAATCGACAAAACCCTGCGGATCGGGCAACGGCAGATCGTCGCCCGTCGTGCTCGCGAAAATCACCCCGTCGTAATTTTTCAGATTGGCCGGCGCGAGCGGCTTCAACGCCTCCGCGACCGTCTTCAGCCACGCCGGCCGCGCCGCCTGATAAACCGCGTCCGCCTCTTTCCACTTCGCCATCGCCTCGACGAACGCCGGCGCCTGCTCGCCATCCTTGCCGGCCTTGGGTTTACCCGGAGCCTTCGGCTCGCCCGCCGGTTGGTGGATAAATTCCACCGTAAACGCCCCGCCGCTTTGCGCGGCGAGTTGCTCCATGATCTTTTCCGACACGGGAATAACGCTGTGGCGGAAACCCGTCGTTACCGTCACAACGAGGAATTTCTTCGGCGCCGCCGCGAGCGGCAGGGCACATGCGAGCGCGATGAGACAAAGCAAGGCTTGGATTTTTTTCATGGGGATGGGGAGGGGAAATTGACAGGGGTTAAAACCACCTCCGACTACGCCACCCCCGCGCTCCGAGTCGAGGCCGTAGTCCGAAAGTGGCATGGGCGTCCCGCCCATGGTTTTTAAAATCTACTCTCCACCCCTCACCACTCCGCCACTCGCGGCAAAGCCGCGCCTCACTCCTCAGGCGCCGCCGCCGCCTTCAAAAACGCAATCAGGCTGTCCAACATCTCCGGCGTAAAACTCTCATGCTTCGGCATCATCGTCTGCGGAAAAAACTGCTTCGGGTTCTTCACCCTCTTGCGAAAATAATCCGCGTTCTGCATCGCATGAATGCGCAACACCGCCAGCGCCCGCTGCGAGACGTTGCCACCCACCCCACCCCGCCCGGCCCCCGGTGACAAAAAAACACTGCTTCAAAAACAGCTTTGGCCCCGCAGCCGCCTCGCCGTCCAACCCGGCCAGCGCCCCCGCGTAATACGGCGCGAAAAACTCTTTCATGTTCACCGCGTGCAACTCCACGACCTGAGTCGGATCAAAATTTCCGTAGTCGCCGCCGCCCGCCAGTTTCTTCACCGCCGCCGCGCTCACGTTAAAAAAATACGGCGTCAGCGGCTGACGCCCCATTAGCAGCGGCCAGCCCTCCTCAGGCGATTTCCCATTATGCCGCAGCAACACATAGGGCTTCCACGTGCGGATAAATTCCAGCGTGTAAAACGACATCCATTGATCCGCACACCGCAGCGCGATCCCGTCCGCACCCGCAGCGAGCGGCACTTCCCCGAGCAACGCCTCCAGTGGTAGCACCCGCAACTCCGCCTCCGCCATCAGCGGCATCGGCTTCTCCCTGATCGTCGTCACCGCCGGCAACGCCTCCAAAGCCGCGTGACTCACGAACCGCTTCCCCTCCTTCGGCACACCGGAAAACTGCCCCGAAAACGCCAAGTCCGTCGCCCCCACCCGTGTATCTGTGAGCGGCAGCGCCGCCGTCGCTACCGCGCCCACCAGCGGCAGCGCCGCCGCGAGCACATCTCAAAAATCGACCATACCCGCTCTCAGCAAAACCCATGCCCCGCGTCCGCTTCAACCCGCGCTCACCGCCCATGCTCGCAAAATTAAAACACCTATCCGAATCTACGAAACAAACTCCCGCCCGCCGCCGTCTTGCCGGCACGTCCCCGCCCCACCTCCCATGCACCTGATCCCCCTCGCCCTCCGCGCGCTCATTTTCCCGCTGTTCACCGCCGCGCTCCACGCCGCCGTGATCGGCACCAACCCACCCGCACTGCCCCTCACCGCCGAACGCATCGCCACCCTCCCCGCCGCCGTGCAACCCGCATGGCGCGACTACCTTGATCGCTCCGTCCGCCAGCGCGCCGCCGACCAGGCTCTCATCGCCGCCGAGCTAAAAACCCTCGCCCAGCCTTCCGCCGCCCCGCTCTCCCCCAAGGCCGCGCACAACGCCCGCACCATTCCCCTCGACCGCCCCGCCTCGTGGTATGGCAGCGCCGAGGCCCGCCTCATCGCCGACCACATCATCTCCTTCCAGACTCCCGCCGGCGGCTGGAGCAAAAACACCGACTACGCCGACCACCTCCGCCAGCCCGGCGAAAGTTTCGCCCACGACAGCGGCTCGCTCTTCCTCAAACCCGGCGACAACGACCAGCCCCACGACGCCCGTTGGAGCTACATCGGCACCTTCGACAACGACGCCACCACCACCGAGCTCCGCTACCTCGCCAAAGTCGCCGCCCGCGATCCCGCCCGCGCCTCACCCTCCCGCGCCGCCTTCATGCGCGGCCTCGACTACATCTTCTCCTCGCAATTCCCCAACGGCGGATGGCCCCAGGTCTGGCCCCTCGATGGCGGTTATCACGACGCCATCACCTACAACGACGACGCGCTCACCGATATCCTTGTCTTCCTCCAGGAAGTCGCCGCCGGCCGCGACGACTACGCGTTCGTCCCCGCCGAACTCCGCGCCCGCGCCACCGCCGCCGCCGCCCGCGGCCTCGCTTGCATCCTCGCCACGCAGATCGTCACCCCCGACGGCCGCCGCACCGTGAGGTGCCAGCAGCACGACGCCCTCACGCT
>JANXLP010000118.1 GCA_025355125.1 Opitutaceae bacterium
CGGGAGGCCGGCGACGCGTGTGATGAGATCGGCATCGAGGCGGGGCAGCGGCCGCGGTGTGAGGCGGAGGGCGGGGCTTTCGAGCGTGATGCCGGCGGCGGAAAGGGTGTCGGCGGTGAATTCGACGGATTGGGGGACGAGGGAAAAATCGGCGGGTTTAAACTGCGCGCGAACGAGGGCGCGGATGTTGCTGGCCTGGGTCTGCGCGGAGGGGACGGCCAGGGTATCGGTGGTGAAACGAAAGAGGGCGGTGAGGGGGCGATCACCACGAAGCGGCAGCCGCGTGGTGATGCGGACGGGGCCGGTGGTGACGACGGGGGCAGGATAATTGAGCGCGCGGGCGGTGAACGTGGCGGTGGCGATGGCGCCGTTGGTCTCGGACGGCGTGAGGACGAGCGCGAGGTAGGGCTCCTCGACGACGTTCAGTTGATTCGTGAGTTCGCCGAGGCGGCGTGCGAGGGCAGTATAATTTCGGGCGATCCAGTCGGCGATGGGCAGCGGGGCGGCGGCGTCGGTGCGCTGCGGGGGGAGTTGCACGGCGCCGTTGATCGCGACGCGCAGCGCGCCGAGTTCGAACGTGAGGTGCGGAATGTTGAGCCGGTCACCGACGGTGAAAAAGGTGGCGTCGAGATTTTTGACGAGGTCCTCGGCGCGGCCGGAGCCGGAGAGCATCGCGGGAAGCAGCAGGCGGACGCCGGTGACGTGCAGCTCGAGTTCTTCGAAGCGGCCGATCGCGAGCGCCCAAGGATCGAAGCGGAGATAAACGGCGCGGGCGGCGATGACGGGCTCGGGGAACGCGGGGAGCGTGCCGACGACGTTTTCGATGAGGAGGTGGCCGGCGGGATCGAAGGTGGTGCGGCCAAACGTGGCGTGGACGCCGGAGGCTTTGAGGCGGGTCTCGATCGCGCGCAGCAGGGGCGGGGGGAGTTCAAGTTCGTTGCTCGTGAGGATGTGAATCTGGACGACGAGCAGAACTGAGAGGAGCAGCCAGAGCGTCCAGCAGCAGAACCCGAGCAGGCACTGCCCGCAGAGGCGCAGGGCTTGCAGGCAGGGTTTGAGCGCGCGGGACATTTTGCGGAAGAGGGGAAAGCTGAGAGCTGAGAGTTTCGGAGAGCGGAGGCGTTAGGGCTTAGGGAGGACGGGGCCTGGGTCGGCGGTGTAGGTGAGGGTCCAGAGTGCGTCCACGACGGGCTGCTCGATTTCGAAGACGGCGTTGAATTCCTTGGAGCCGGCGAGTTGCTGCGAGCCGCCGATGCGTTCGGTGAAGAGGAGGGAGGTAACCGGCGCGGGTTCACCGGCGGCGGCGCCGGGCAATGAGAGCGTCGCGTCGAGGCGATAGCGCCAGGGGCGATCGTCGCCGAGGAGCGGAACTTTTTCGGTGAAGCCTTCTTGCGGGAAACTTTTCGCGCGGAGCGTGCGGACGGCGGCAAGAACGGTGGCGATGGGCTGCGGGTTTTGGATTTCGGGTTTTGGGTTGCCGGTGTCGTCGAGGACGATGTCGAGGAGGGATTTGTTGGTGACGAGATCGGTGAGCCTGAGGGCGGTGATGCGCGCGCCGTCGGGAAGTTCGCGGAGGGTGCGCTCGCGCCAGGCGGCGGGGGTGACGGGGGTTTCCAGGGTGAGGATATCGGAGTTGACCGCGTAGATGAAGGCGGCGCCGGTGACGCGGGCGTAGGCGAAATTGTCGCGTTGGCTGGAGAGGCCGAGTTGAAGCGTGAGCTGAGAGCTAAGAGCTGAGAGCTGAGAGTTCGGAGCAGAGGTGGGAGCGGAGGCGGGACGGGTGAGGGTGAGGCTGATTTCGCGCTCGGGGCGGGCGAAGCCCCAGTTTTCGAGGTCGGCGTTGGTGGGGGCGTCGCTGGCGAAGCCGCCGGGCTCTTTGGCGGATAGAAGGGTGAGTTGTTCGAGCAGGCGCTGGACGGCGGCGCGATCAGCGGGGAGAATTTGTGGGGCGGTGTCGTCGGCGTTGCGCCGGATGATCTGCCACGCGGCGGCGTCGATCGAATTGGCGGGGGCTTCGAGGCGCTGGAGGGTGAGGGTGGGCTGGCCGGCGGTGTTGGGCGCGCGGAGGGTGATGGCGGTGACGGTGCGGGGATCGAAATCGAGCACGCGTTTCTCGCGGAGTTTCTCCTGGGCCTGATCGAGGGTTTCTTTGAGGGAATTGCGCCCGGTGGGAATCGCCACGGTGAAGAGGGCGGAGCGGCCTTCCATCTGGGCGTAGTAATCGGTGGAGGTGGTGGACGCGGCGGAGTTGGAGACCGGAAGCTTCTGCGGAGAGGCTGCGGCGGGCACGGGGGCGCCGAGGAGGAGGGTCTCGCGGCGGTTGTTGCCCTCGATGGTGATGCGATAAGAGGGCGCGGCGGAGGGGAGCGGGCCGGGGGGGATTTCGGTGACGAAGGCTTTGGCGTGGAGGGAGCCGAGGGTGGTGAGGGCGAGTTCGGTGGCGTCTTTGCTGGCGCGGGCGACGATGGGGGTGTCGAAGGTCCAGCGGGGTGCGGCGGGGTCGCGGTGGAGGGCGACGCGGGTGGAGCTTTGGATGCGGAGATTGCGCGCCTCGTAAACGGGGATGGTGAGGAGGGTGTTGGTGCGGAGTTCGTCGATGGGGATGGCCAGGCTGTCGGCGAGGGCGCGAGGGACGACGTGGATGCGTTCGCCGTCGGGCGAAAGGAGATACAGGCGGTTGCCGATCTTGGTGGTGTCGCCGAGGCGGAGGGTGGTGGTGAGCTGCGGAATTTGGGTGTCGGGTTTGGGGTTTCGGGTTTCGGGTTGGGGATCGGGAGTGTTCGTGAAGGTCACGATGAGCTTGGGCTTATCGAGGCCGTAGTCGGCGAGGGACTGGCCGTTGGTCTTGAGGTCGGCGACGGCGAAGCTGGTTTCGTGATCGAGGATCTGGAGGTCGCCGATGATACGGGAGACGGCGTTGGGATTGGCGGGCCAGTCGAGGGGCTGAGTGAGTTGCCAGGTTTCGCCGACGCGGTTGAGGCGGTAGCTGCCGCCGGGGGCGGTGCTCGTGACGGTGAGCGTGCGGATATCGGCGGCCTCCGCGCCGAGCACGCGGCGGCGGGCTTCGAGGGAGGCGCGCTCGGTGCGCCAGTTACGCTCGAATTTGAAGATGAAGAAGAACAGCGCGACGTTCAGGAAGAGGAGGACGAGCGTGACTTTGGTGCGCATTGGGCAGGGAGTTGAAAGGTGAAGGTTGAAAGTTGAAAGATCGGTGAGAGCGTGGAGAGGCGGTGCAGTCGGCTTTCAACTTTCACCTCTCGGCTTTCAACTTTTTGATCAGTGGCGGCGGGTCCAGTAAACGACGAGGCCGAGGAGGGCGGTGAGGCCGGGGAGGGCGAAGAGGAGGGCGTAGCGAAGTTTGGAGAGATCGCCGGAGCTTAGGGAAAGCTGGAAGCGATCGATGGGTTTGGCGGGGATGTTGAGCTGGGTGTCGCGTTGAACGGTCCAGTTCACGGCGTTGAGGAAAATGCTGAAATTTCCGATGTTGGTCATGCGGGCATTCGAGATGATGTCGCCGCTGCCGAAGACGACGAGGCGACCGCCGCGCACGCTGAAATCCAGACCCGCGCGGACGGCGACACGTTCGGCGGCGGTGACGACGCCGAGGCGATCTTTGGGGTCCATGCCGGGAATGGGGCGGATGTCGACGCCGGGGTCGTAGCGGGGCACGAGGCTGAGATTTTGGTAGCTGCGCTCGCCCCAGGCGGTTGGGGAGGTCGCCGCAAGCGTGATGGTCGAGAGGCCGCCGCCGAGGCTACGGCCGGGATCGGGGCGCACGGTGCGGGTGAGGCCGAGACGGAGGGTGCCGCTCGATCCGAGGGTCAGAAGCGTTTGGGTGATGGGATGGGGCTGGAAGGCTCTGATGATAAGGTCGCCGTCATCAGTCATGTTGTCCTGGCCGGTATCGATGACGACATCGTCATCCACCAGAACGCCCCAATCGAGGAGGAGATTGTCGAGGCCGAGGGCGGAGGCGCTGAGACCGGGTTCGAGAAAAAGAATGAGGCGTCCGGCGGAGTTGGAAAGATACTGGCGGAGCATTTCCTGCTCCTTGGGTTTGAAGAAACTTTTGGGGGCGACGGCGATGAGCAGGGACGTTTTTTCCGGAATCTCGCGGGCAACGGTGAGGTCAAGAGATTCGACCTCGAAATTACGAATGCGGAGCTGATCGCGGATCAGAGAAAGACCGCGGTTGGCGTCGATGTCCTCGGGGCGGAGTTCGCCGTGGCCGGCGAGAAAGTAGATTTTGGTGCGTTCGGCACTGGAAATGTCGAGCAGGGCGGCGGTGAGGATCTGTTCGCCGCGGAAGGTGGTGCGCTGGATTTTGCCGTCTTTGTCGCGGGCGAGGTTGTAGAGGTCGTCGATGGGGAGGACGCGGGGTTTGTCGCCGGCGAGGAGGAGGAGGACATCGGGCTGATCGAGGCCGAGGGGTTCGGCTTCGCGGCGGTTTTGATAGACGTCGATGTAGTCAACTTGGATGGCGCCGTTGGGGTTGCTCTCGGTGGCGAGACGGTATTCGCGGAGGAGGCCGCGGACCTCGGGGTTTTCGAATTCGTTTTTGAAGGTGACGACGATGCGGACCGGGCGTTCGAGGATTTTGAGGTAGGATTTGGTCTCGGCGGACAGGGAGAAGCGGCGGTCGCGGGTGAGATCGTAGCGCCACTCGGGATGATTGCGCGCGAGGTAGTTGAGGCCGCCGACGAGGGTGAGCACGAGCACGGCCTGAAGGACGAGGTTGAGGGTGCGGAACCAGCGGACGACGCGGAAACTATCGAAAGGGGAGGACAAGGACGGAGGGGGCGAGTTGAGAGTTGAGGGTTGAGCGTTGAGAGATCGGAAGACTGAGAGCTCGTGAGGAGAGGTCTGGGCTCTCAACACTCAGCTCTCAACTAACTGTGCAGCAGTTTTGCCTCGACGCTGAGGATGCTGAAAATCAGGGCGATGGCGGTGCCGCTGAAGTAGAAGAGGAGATGGCGGGCATCGATCACGCCGCGGGTGAAATCATCGTAGTGGGAAAAGACCTGCATGTATTCGACGGCGGCTTTGGCGGGGGCGAGGCCGTCGCGATTGAGGAAGGTGGCCTCGGAAAGCCAACGGCCGCCGATGATAAGCCCTGCGAGCATCACGAACGCGAGGATGCCGGCGACGGCCTGGTTGCGGGAGAACGAGCTCGCGAAGACGCCGATGGCGATGAAGAGGAGGCCGGAGACGGCGATGAAGATGTAGCCTCCGATGAGCGGGCCGGAGTCGAGCAGGCGCGGGTCGCTGGAGAATTTTTTCAGGATGTAGAAGAACCCGCCGGTGGCGCCCCAGAGCGAAAGGTAGAGGGCGTAGGCGGCGGCGTATTTGCCGAGGACGACCTCGGTGGTCGTGACGGGCGTGGTGAGGAGGGTCTCGATGGTGCCGAGACGGCGTTCCTCGGCGAGGCACTTCATCGTGAGCAGCGGCACCATGAAAAACACAGGGAGAAAGAAGGTGGCAAAGAAGACGTTGGCGGGGGACGAATCCTGCGGGGCCTTGGTGTAGTTTTCCAAGATGCCGGTGAAGATGAAGCCCATGAAAAATAGGAACGCCGTGGCGGCGATATAAGTGCTCGGGCTCACGAGCAACATGCGCAGCTCGTGGCTGAGGAGGGTGAGAAAGTGTTTCACTGCAGAAGGGGAAGTTGAGAGTTGAGAGCTGAGAGACCGGAGCGGGCGTCGGCAAGCGACGCCCCTACACGGAAGGGGCGGCTTTCTTGGGGGCGGAGGGTTGCTTCGCATCCCAACTGCGGCGGGTGGCGGCGAGGAAGACGTCTTCGAGGGTGGGGTGGGCGCGGCTGAGGGCACGGACGCGGAAATTTTGCGCGACGAGGGCGCCGAGGAGTTGTTCGCCGAATTCCTCGTCGCGCTCAGCGCTGAGGGTAACGGTGGAAAAACCCGTGGCGTCGGGTTCGCTGGCGGCGGTGACTTTGAAGGTGGGTTCGACGGCCGTGATGAGTGCGGGCAACACGGCGAGGTCACCGGCGGCGACGAGTTGGTAGGCAGTGTGGCCGAGGACCTCGCGGCGAAGGTCGGCGGGGGAGCCCTGGGCGACGACCCGGCCGCGGTTGATGATGAGGACGCGGTCACACGTCATCTCGATCTCGGGGAGAATGTGGGACGAGATGATGACGGTCATGCGGCCGCGGAGGCCGGCGATGAGATCGCGGACGATGAGAATCTGGTGCGGATCGAGACCGATGGTGGGCTCGTCCATGATGATGACGGGCGGCTCGGCGAGGATGGCTTCGGCGATGCCGACGCGCTGGCGGTAACCTTTGGAAAGCTGGCCGATGATTTTGTGGCGGACGCGTTTCAGGTCACAGAGTTCGAGGACCTCGTCGATGCGCGGGCCGAGTTTACGGCGGGGGATTTCTTTGAGGCGGCCGCGGAAGTAGAGGTATTCGCTGACGCGCATATCCTCGGGCAGCGGGTTGTTTTCCGGCATGTAGCCGATGAGTCGTTTCACGGCGTCGGGCTCGGTGGCGACGGAGTGGCCGCAGATGCGGACGCTGCCGGAGTTGGCGGGCAGGTAGCCCGTGAGGATACGCATCGTGGTCGATTTGCCGGCGCCGTTGGGGCCGAGGAAACCGATGATCTCGCCGCGGGCCACGGTGAAGCTGAGGTCGGCGACCGCAGTCATGCCCGCGTAGGTTTTTACGAGGTGGCTGACTTCGATGGCGGGAGGGAGCATTTTAAGAGGAGTAAGAAGAGTAAGTGTTAAGTGAGTAAGACGGACGGGCCGGTGCTTACGCGCTTAAAACTTACGTGCTTATAGCTAGCAGGCTGTCGGACTTAGGCTGATACTTGGCCTAGTAATTGCTATGTAATTGGATATGGCCCGATACGTGACTATTGACCGAGACACCCCGCTGCTGTTGCCGCCCGACCTGCGTGACTGGGTGCCGGCGGATCAC
>JANXLP010000119.1 GCA_025355125.1 Opitutaceae bacterium
GAGCAAATCCCCTTCGACCAACCCACGCCGCTGCCCGTCGTGCTCGAGCGCGGTTGGATGCAATCCTTCCGCCTGCCGATGTGCGCCGAGCCCGCCGATCAAAACCTCGAACTCGTCGTGCAAGTCGTGCTGAAGAAAACCGACACCTTCGCCCATCTGCCCGTGGCCGTGAACGGCGCCTGGCCGCTCCTCAAGCACACGACTTCAGAGAAACTGCTTTTCCCCAGCGGCTCGTTCACCGACCACAGCGCCGCTCACCTCGGCTACAATTTCCGTTTCCCTATCTCGCTCCTCCGCGACGGCTGGAACGAAATCACCGTCGAAAACGGCGGCGACCAAACGATCACCATCGTCGCCCTCGAGCTAGCCGTGCGCTCCGCGGCTCCTGCGGGCCAAGCTTGAGAAGTTAGCGCGCATTGCGTCCACTCGGCCCCAATGGCGAATCACCCCACGACTCCCGGCGCCCGCGAGCATACGTTTGACGCGATCGTCATCGGCTCCGGTATCAGCGGCGGCTGGGCGGCGAAGGAACTCTGCGAGGCCGGCCTGCGCACCCTCGTGCTGGAGCGCGGCCGCGACGTGAAACACCGCGACGATTATCCGACCGCGTTGAAAAACCCGTGGGATTTCCCGCACCGCAACAAGACCCCCCGCGCCGTCGCCACCGCGAATCCGATCGCGAAAAAATGCTACGCCTTCGACGAAGCCACCGCGCACTTCTTCGTCAAAGACGACGAGCACCCCTATGTGCAAGACCGGCCCTTCGACTGGATTCGCGGCTATCAGGTCGGCGGCAAGTCCCTCATCTGGGCCCGCCAGACCCAGCGCTGGAGCCGTTTTGATTTCGAGGGCCCGGCCCGCGACGGCTTCGGCGAATGGCCGATCACTTACGACGAGCTCGCTCCGTGGTATTCCCACGTGGAGCGCTTCGCCGGTATCAGCGGCAACTACGACGGCCTCGAGACCTTGCCCGACGGCGAGTTTCTCCCCGCGTGGGAGATGAACGACGTCGAGAAACACGCTCAGGGCAAAATCATGGCCGCCTTCCCCGGCCGCCACGTCATCCAGGGCCGCTGCGCCCACCTCACCGCGCCCCAGCCCCAGCACCTCGCGCAGAACCGCGGCCAATGTCAGGCCCGCAACCTCTGTTATCGCGGCTGCCCGTTCGGCGCCTACTTCAGTTCCAACTCGTCGACGTTGCCCGCCGCGGCCACCACCGGCCGGCTCACGCTCCGGCCGCACTCCGTTGTCGAGTCGATCCTGCACGATCCCGTCACGGGCCGCGCCCGCGGCGTGCGCGTGATCGACGCCATCACGAAACAGGCCGCGGAATTTTTCGCCCGCGTCATTTTCGCCAACGCCTCCTGCCTCAACACCAACCTCCTGCTCCTCAACTCCACCTCCGCCCGTTTCCCCGCCGGCCTCGGCAACGATCACGGTCTGCTCGGCCGCTACGTCGCGTTCCACAACTACCGCGGCAGCCTCTCCGCCTCGATCGAGGGCTTTGAAGATTCCTACTACTCCGGCCGCCGCCCCACGCAGTTGATGATGCCCAATTTTCGCAACGTGCGAAAGCAGGAGACCGATTTCCAGCGCGGCTACATGGTGTTTTTCGGCGCGGCGCGCGCCGGCTGGCAGCTCGGCAACAGCACGCCCGGCGTCGGCGCGGCCTACAAAGACCAGATCACTAGCCCCGGCCCGTGGGGCATCTCGATGATGATGCAGGGCGAGACCGTCCCGCGGAAAGAAAACCACGTCCGCCTCTCGCCCGACCGCAAAGACGCCTGGGGCATCCCCCAACTCGTCACTTCCATCGGCTACCACGACAACGACGAGAAACTCATGCGCGATTTCCTCGAGCGCGGCCGGGAAATGCTCGAAGCCGTCGGCGCCAAGAAAATCACCGCGCGCGATTCCAAGCAGAACCCCGGCCTCGACATCCACGAAATGGGCGGCGTGCGCATGGGCCGCGACCCGAACACATCATTGCTCAACCGCTGGAACCAACTCCACGCGTGCACCAATGTCTTCGCGACCGACGGCGCCTGCATGACTTCGACTGGGACGCAAAACCCCTCGCTCACCTTCATGGCGCTCACCGCCCGCGCCGCGCAGCACGCCGTGGCCGAGCTGAAGAAAGGCAACCTGTGAACCGCCGCGAAGCCCTCCGCCAAACCGCGCTCGCCGCCGGCGCCGCCGCCCTCTGGGCGAGTCTGCCCGCCCGCACTTGGGCCGCCCTCGCTGCACCCGCGGACTGGTCCGGTGCCGATGAAGCGATGCTCACTCTCATCGGCGATACCATCATTCCGGCCACCGCTACTTCGCCCGGTGCCGGCTCCGTGGCCGTCGGCCGGTTTATCATCACGCAGGCGACCGACGGTTACCCGCTTCAGTCAATCGACACGCTCCGCCGCGCGCTCCGCGAAATCGACGCCGCCAGCCGCCAGCGTTTCAGCCAACCGTTCCCCGCGCTCGGCGTCGCCGAACGCGAGCAAGTTCTCACTGCCTACGAGGCCGCGCCGCAGTCGGGTGCCCATCCCTTCCGGCTCATCAAGGAACTGACGCTGCTCGGCTATTTCACCTCCGAGCTCGGCGCCACGCAGGCCTTGCGTTACGACCCGATCCCCGGCGCCTATCACGGCTCCGTGAAACTCGCCCCTTCCGACCGCAGCTGGGCGCTCTAGCAGGCTGTCGGACTTAGGCTGATACTTGGCCTAGTAATTGCTATGTAATTGGATATGGCCCGATACGTGACTATTGACCGAGACACCCCGCTGCTGTTGCCGCCCGACCTGCGTGACTGGGTGCCGGCGGATCAC
>JANXLP010000122.1 GCA_025355125.1 Opitutaceae bacterium
GCCAACCACTACCGCCGCGACGTCACCTGGCGCGAAGACGCCGAACTCGGCCGCCACGCCCGCCGCGCCTGCAACCTCGCCCTCCTGCGCTCCGCCCTGCTCGGCGCGCCCCTGCGCGACGGCTCCCTCAACCTCTCCGCCCGCACCCAGCACTACGCCTCCCACCCCGCCGCCGCCCTGCGCTTCCTGCGTTCACCCCGCGCTCTATCTTGAGCGCAAACCGGATTACCGTGGGTAAGCAACGCGTGAACTTGCAGGGGTTATGTCGGTCCGAGAGAGTGATCTTATGTCCACCACCATCCGCATCCTCGCATTCTCGGGCAGCGCCCGGAACGGCTCGCTCAACCGAAAATTGCTCGCCGTTGCGGTCGAGGCGGCGCGTGCCGCCGGTGCCGAGGTGACGTTGCTCGATCCGGATGATTATACGCTGCCGCTCTACCAGGGAGATTTGGAGGCGGCTGAAGGTATTCCTGCCAAGGCGACCCACCTCGTGAAGCTCGGGCTCGCGCATCACGCGCTGCTCATAGCTTCGCCCGAATACAATTCGTTCCCTACGCCGCTCCTCAAAAATACCCTCGATTGGATGAGCCGATCCGATGAGGAGCCGTTCGCGGGGAAAGTCGCCGCAGTCGTGTCAGCGTCTCCGGGGGCGTTGGGCGGAATGCGTTCGCAGGTGCTCACGCGGCAGTTGTTGGCGCATCTCGGGTGTCACGTGGTCCCAGCGTATTGCACCCTGCCGCGCGCGCACGAAGGTTTTGACGACGACGGGCGCCTGAAGGACAACCGGGCTCAGAAATCGGTCGATGCGTTGGTCGCGCAGTTGGTGGACACGGCGAAGAAGATCGGGCGCGCGAGTTCAGAATAGTGTGCGAGCAGGGTTTCCCCGATGGCGTAAGCTATCTGTAGACTTGCGGCGGCCGGGCGCAGCTCCGTAACGTCTTACTCTTATCGCATGAAAAAAGCGCTTATCACCGGCATCACTGGACAGGACGGTTCATATCTCGCCGAGCTCCTGCTGGCCAAAGGCTACGAAGTCCATGGCGTGATCCGCCGCGCCTCGACCTTTAACACGAGCCGGATCGATCACCTTTACAGCGACCCGCACGTGAATGGAGTGAGACTCCACCTTCACTACGGCGACCTCGCTGATTCCGTGCAAATGGTGAAGCTCCTCTACGAACTCCAGCCTGACGAGATCTACAACCTCGGCGCCATGTCGCACGTGCGTGTTTCCTTCGATATTCCGGAATACACGGGCGACGTCGTCGGTCTCGGCTCGGTGCGCATCCTCGAGGCAATCCGCGAAGCCGGCCTCGTGAAAAAGTGCCGTTTCTATCAGGCGTCGTCCTCCGAGATGTTCGGCAAAGTGCAGGAAGTGCCGCAGGTTGAAACCACGCCGTTCTGGCCCCGTTCACCCTACGGTTGCGCGAAGATGTATGCCTACTGGCTCACGGTAAATTATCGCGAGAGCTACAATCTCCACGCCTCCAACGGCATTCTCTTCAACCACGAGAGCCCGCGCCGCGGTGAGACCTTCGTCACGCGCAAGATCACCCGCGCCGCCACGCGCATCAAACTCGGCCTCCAAGAACGCCTCTACATGGGCAACCTCGATGCCCAGCGCGACTGGGGTTACGCCAAGGAATACGTCGAGATGATGTGGGTCATGCTCCAGCAGGACCAAGCCGACGACTACGTGGTCGCGACCAACGAGACCCACACCGTCCGCGAATTTATCCAGGAAACCTTCGGCCTGCTAAATCTCGATTGGGAGAAATACGTGAGCTACGACGCCCGCTACGAGCGTCCCGCCGAAGTCGAGCTCCTCATCGGCAACCCCGCGAAGGCCAAGAAGCAGCTTGGTTGGGAGCCCAAGGTGAAGTTCAAGGAGCTCGTTAAGATCATGACCGAGGCCGATCTCGATCTCGCCAAGCGCGAGGCCCAGATTGCGAATTTGCCCAAGCCCTGAGTTGGAACCCCGAAATAAACCAAAGACACGAAACCTGCCGCGCGCTTAGCCGGACTCATTTTGGACTTTCGTGTGTTTCGTGGTAAATAAATTGGTTCGTCCATGAAACTCTTCATCGCAGGTCACAACGGCATGGTTGGCGGTGCGCTCGTGCGCCGCTTCTCGCGCGATCAGGGCACGACGCTCCTGCTCCGCACGCGTCGCGAACTCGATCTCACTTCCGCAACCGCCGTTGATGCGTTCTACGCCGCGGAAAAGCCCGATATCGCGATCATCGCGGCGGCAAAAGTCGGCGGCATTCACGCCAACAACACCTATCCCGCCGAGTTTCTCTTCGAGAATCTCGCGATTGCCGCCAACACGATCCACGGCGCCTACCGCGCCGGCGTGAGGCGCCTGCTCTTCCTCGGCAGCTCGTGTATCTACCCGAAACACGCCCCGCAGCCGATGCCCGAGGATTGCCTCCTCACCGGCCCGCTCGAGCCCACCAACGAGGCCTACGCCATCGCCAAGATCGCCGGCCTCAAGCTCGCGCAGTCCTACCGCAAGCAATACGGCGTGCTCTACCACTCTGCGATGCCGACCAATCTCTACGGTCCCGGCGATAACTACCACCTGCAGAACTCGCACGTGTTGCCCGCGCTCATTCGCAAATTTCACGAGGCCAAAGTCGCCGGCCACGCCGAAGTCGTCGCCTGGGGCACGGGCACGCCGAAACGAGAGTTTCTCCACGTCGATGACCTCGCCGATGCCTGCGCATTTCTCCTCGGTCTCGATAACCCGCCCGACTGGATCAACGTCGGCACCGGCACCGATGTGACCATTCGTGAACTCACCGAGTGCGTCGCCGAAGTTACCGGATTTACGGGCAAGATCGTCTGGGATTCCACCAAACCCGACGGCACGCCGCGCAAGTTGATGGACGTCTCGCGCCTCTCCGGCCTCGGCTGGACCGCCAAGATCGCGCTCCGCGCCGGGGTCGAGAAGACCTACGCCTCGTTCCTTTCGGAACAGGCCGCGGGTTCACTACGTGCCTGATCAGCCGCCGCCGGCATGGCGGTTGAAGGGGCCCTAGCAGGCTGTCGGACTTAGCTTGATACTTGGCCTAGTAATTGCTATACAATTGGATATGATCCGATGCGTGAATATTGATCGAGACACTCCGCTGCTGTTGCCGCCCGACCTGCGTGACTGGGTGCCGGCGGATCAC
>JANXLP010000285.1 GCA_025355125.1 Opitutaceae bacterium
CGCCGAGCTTGGCGGCGGGAAGATATTCGGTCGGGTCGACGCCCATCGAATCCTTGATCGTGCCGCCGGCGGCGTTGATGCGGTCGACTTCGTCTTTGGGCACGGACGACGAGCCGTGCATGACGAGCGGGAAACCGGGGAGGAGGGTTTGGATTTTTTTGAGGACGTCGAAGTGGAGTGACTGCTTGCCCTTGAATTTGAAGGCGCCGTGCGAGGTGCCGATAGCACAGGCGAGGGAATCGCAGCCGGTTTTTTTGACGAAGTCTTCGGCCTCGAGCGGGTCGGTGAGGCAGGCGTTTCCCTCTTCGACTTTGATGTCCTCTTCGACGCCGCCGAGCATGCCGAGTTCGGCCTCGACGGAGATGCCCTTGGCGTGGGCGCGGTCAACGACGCGCTTGGTGATGGCGACGTTCTCATCGAACGGATCGTGCGAGGCGTCGATCATGACGGAGCTGAAGAAGCCGGAGTCGATGCACTCGTAGCAGGTCTGCTCGTCACCGTGGTCGAGATGGACGGCGAAGATGGCGTCGGGGAAGATCTCGGCGGCCGAGCGGATAATGGCCTCGAGCATGCGCTTGTCGGTGTATTTGCGGGCGCCTTTGGAAATCTGGATGATGAACGGAGCTTTGGAGTCGATGGCACCCTTGAAGAGGCCCATCGCCTGCTCGGCGTTGTTGATGTTGTAGGCACCCACGGCGTATTTGCCGTAGGCGTGCTTGAAGAGCTGCGCGGTGGTGACGATCATGGGCGAGGTGGGTTGAAAGAGATCGCGTGAACGTGCGGGCGGGAAAAATGGGCGACAAGGGAAATTTCGCGGGATGACGCGAACGGGCGCGGGGTGCGGGGCGCGCCGAGAGAAAATGAAAATGGCCGTCGTATAGACGGCCATGATGAGAAATCACGGGCAGGATGCCCGTATCGCTTTACGCGACGACTCAGTCTTCACCCTTTTTCCTGGTGCGCGTCGTGGGGGTGGTCGTCGCGTCGGTGGCGGTGCCGAGGGTCTGGCGGAGGGCCTGACCGATCTGCTGTTGGGCTTTTTGTTCGGCTTGGATTTGCTTGAGCGCATCGACTTGAGGGCCGCTGAGAACTCCTTGGGCCATGGCGATGGTGGCATCGGTGATCGCGCTGCCACCGCCAGCACCACCACCACCACCGCCGATGAAGTTCATCGGGCCACCACCACCGCCACGACCGCCGCCAGTATCGATGGAAACGGCGACATTGGTGGTCGCGCCAGCGGCGGTGTTGGTGCGAGGGGCGGCAGTTTGGGCGAGAATCTGAAGCATCGCGGCCGATTGATCGGCGGTGAGGGGTGTGCCGCTGTAACTGAGGCGCTGGGTGAGCTGATCGGTCGTGGTGCGCTGCGCGGCGGTTTTATCGTAATTCTGATATTGGACGAAGGCGGTATC
Source organism: Opitutaceae bacterium (assembly GCA_025355125.1). Classification (GTDB taxonomy): domain Bacteria; phylum Verrucomicrobiota; class Verrucomicrobiia; order Opitutales; family Opitutaceae; genus Tous-C4FEB. The sequence continues at coordinate 1,413 of JANXLP010000285.1, forward strand.
GCCGATGGCGGCCTTAATGCTGGCGTCGATCTCGGCCTGCGTGCCGGCGACAAGCGCTTGAAAGCCTTTGGGATCGTTGCGCGGGTTGACGCCCTGCTCGCGGGCGGCGGCCATGACGTCCATCATGGAAGTCTGGCGCTCGACGAGGAGGTTTTTGAATTTTTCGAGTTGGGCCGGGGTGAGGTTCAGGCTCTTGAAGAGCGCGGCATAGCGGGCGTCGAGCTGGGCTTTCTGTTGAATTGCGAGGAGGCGCTGAACCTCGGGCTTCTGCATGGCGCTCATGATGTCGCCAAAACCACCGGGACCGCTTTGACCGCGATTGCGCCGATCCGCGCGGTTGGCGTTTTCGGGGTTGGCCGGATCGCCGGAGTCGGCCACGGCGTCGTCGCCGCCGGACCGATTACGCAGGGCGGCGAGCTGGTCGGCCAGATCCTTAGCGCGTTTTTCGGCGGCCCAGAGGCGTTTCTGAAGGTCGGCGCGCTCATCGGCGCCGAGGGCGGCGGCGCGGAGTTGGATGAGTTCTTGATACTGTTTCCAAGCGAGGGCGGCGGTGCTGAGGGTGACGCAGGCGAGGATGACGAGAATGTAAGTCTTGGAGGATTTCACGGGTGAGGGGCTAGACGCGGCGGCGGAGGAGAAGTTACGAGCGCAGGGATATGCGCGGGTGGGGGCCTGGGGTCGGGCGCGGGCGGGCGATGAAACGGACCATGGTAACTGCGGCAGGATGCCGCAGCCATTTTTCGGAGGCTGGCTGGAAGCCGGCTCTACGCAGGAGCGGCCGGGGGCGGCCGCGCTCACACTTTGTCGGGCGGGCCGCCCGCGCTCCCACTAGCGCGGAGGGAACTCGAACTCGGCTTTTTTCTTGTCCTTGGAGAGGACAAGGTAGGCGCTGAAATTGGTGCCGCGCTTGGAGACGAGTTCGTCGATGAGCCCGGTGCGGCCGTCGGTGACGAGGCGCTCGATCTCTTCGACGGGGAGTTCCTTGCCGCAAAGGATGCGTTTCACCTCGAAGACGACGCGCAGGGTGCCGTCGGCTTGGGGCTTGGTGACGTAGAACGCCTCAGGCGTGAGCATGAGCGTGCCGTCGTCGTGGAGCTTGCTGGCGATGAGGGTCTGAGCCTTCGAGAAATCGACAGGAACCTTGGCCTTGCGCTCGACGGTCTTGCCATCTTTGCCGACGCGCGGTTTGCGCGGCGGAAACTCCCAGGAGAATTTCGGGCCGACGCGGGTGAGGAAGGCGTCGAAGGGACGGCCTTTTTTCGAGATGAAGCCGGTGATGAGATCGGTCTTGGGCTGGGAGACGAGCTGGATGGCGATTTCGCGGGTGATGGGCTTTTGGCACATCAGGCGGCCGACGCTGAATTTCTGCTCGTAGGTGCCGCCGGATTTCTCGCGGAGAACGTAGCTGGTCGGCGCTTCGCAGAGTTCGGCACCGGTGGCGGGATCGGTCCAGAACGGGGTGAGGTCGGCGAGCTCGAACTTGTTGCCGAAGTCGAGATCGACGCGGCGCTTGCCCTCGTGCTTCGGGTCGTCGGCGAGGACAAGTTTGGACGGGAAGCGGTTGCCGGTGCGGGGTGAGACGAAGCCGTCGAGCGGGCCGATCTCACCGTTGGTGACGAGTTCTTTGACCTCGAACTCTTCGAGGCGGCGGCCGGTGACGACCTTGTAAACCATGAGAATGCCGTCCTGCGATTTATAGCCGCGGAGGGTTTCGAGCATGGGTTTGCCGTCGGTGGGGGAGATGATGTCGGTGGTGCGCGCCGCAGAGTCGTCTTCCTCGAAGTTTTTCGTGCGATCGACGACGCCTTTCACGACCTCGACGATCTCGGCCATGAACTTGTCGCGCGGGTATTTGCCGTGCTCCATCTGGCGGAGTTTGTGTTCCCACTCGCCGGTCATGTCGGGGCGGGTAAGGGCGTCGGCTTTAACGGCGGCAAGAAACTGGAGGAGCGACTCGGCCTTCGGCGTGGGCACGAGCTCGCGCTGATTGCGCTCCATATATTTCTGATTGATGAGACCTTCGACGGTATCGGCGCGGGTGGCGGGGGTGCCGAGGCCGCGTTCCTTCATGGCTTCGGCCATGTCTTCGTCGTCCACGAGTTTGCCGGCGCCTTCCATGGCGGAGAGCAGCGTGGCTTCCGTGTAGCGTGGGGGCGGACGGGTGGACTCGGCGTGGAGCTTGGCGTCGTTGGTGCGGGCCTGGTCTTTGTCGGCGGGCGAGAGCGCGGGGAGCGCTTTCGATTCGGCGGAGTCGTCGTCCACGGTGTTCTTGCCGTAAACGGCGAGCCAGCCGGGGGCGGTGAGGACCTTGCCCTCGGTTTTGAAATCGTGGCCGGGAGCGATGGTGCTCGTGCGCGTGGTGACGTCGAATTCGGCGGCGGGATAGAACGCGGCGATGAAGCGGCGCGCGATCATGTCGTAAACCTTGGACTCCATCTCATCGAGATTCTTGGGCTCGGTGGGGGTCGGGATAATCGCAAAGTGATCGGAGATCTGCGCATTATTAAAGATGCGCTTGTTGGGGCGGAGCCAACCGGCCGCGAGGAGGTGGGCGGCGTGTTTGCCGAGATCGCCTTGGAGGTTGTTGAGGGTCTCGCGAACGGTGGGGATGTAATCCTCGGGGAGTGCGCGCGAATCGGTGCGGG